>NZ_CAMZCS010000038.1 GCF_947305105.1 uncultured Fibrobacter sp.
ACGGCGTTCATCGCGTTTTCGGCGAGCACGTCCATCTTCACGAACCACTGGTCGCTGAGGTACGGCTCGATTACGGTCTTGGAGCGGTCGGAGTGGCCCACCTGCATCTCGTGGTCTTCCACCTTGATGAGGAGTCCGAGTTCTTCGAGACCAGCCACCACGGCGTCGCGGGCGGCCTGGCCCTTGAGGCCCTGGAACTTGCCGGCATTCTCGTTCAGGCTGCCGTCGTCGTTCATGATGTTGATCATCGGGAGCTTGTGGCGCAGGCCCGTCGCATAGTCGTTCGGGTCGTGGGCCGGGGTCACCTTCACGGAACCCGTACCGAAGTCCTTGTCCACGAGGATGGCGTCGGCAATCACCGGGATTTCGCGGTCAACGAACGGCACCTTCAGGGTCTTGCCGATGAAGTGAGCGTAGCGTTCGTCGTTGGGGTGCACGGCGAGGGCCGTATCGCCCATGATCGTTTCCGGGCGGGTCGTAGAGACAGGGATGAATCCCGAACCGTCGGCCAGAGGATACTTGAACGTCCAGAAGTGGCCCTTCACGGTCTCGTAGTAGATTTCGTCGTCGGCAACGGCGGTCTGGAGCTTGGTATCCCAGTTCACCAGGCGCTTGCCGCGGTAGATGAGGCCCTTCTTGAACAGGTTGAAGAAGGCGTGGCGCACGGCCTTTGCGCAGACCGGGTCCAGCGTAAAGCGCTGGCTGCTCCAGTCACAGCTGACGCCCAGGCTCTTGAGCTGGCGGGTGATGCGGGCTTCATATTCGTCCTTCCATTTCCAGATGCGTTCCACCAGGGCGTCGCGGCCAATGTCGTGGCGGGTCTTGTGTTCGTCCTGGAAAAGGCGCTTTTCGACGACTGCCTGCGTGGCGATACCCGCGTGGTCGGTACCCGGAATCCACAGGGTGTCGCGGCCCGTCTTACGGCGGTAGCGTACCAAAATGTCCTGGAGCGTATCGTTGAGCGCGTGTCCCAGATGGAGCGCGCCGGTAACGTTCGGGGGCGGAATCACGACCGAGAACGGTTCGCCCTTTCCGCTGGGTGCAAAACTGTTTTTTGCGGCCCAGGCGCTATGCCAGCGGGCCTCCACATCTTTAGCGTTATAACGAGTTTCCATAGTGCGGGCAAAGATAGAAAAATAATTTTTTGTATATTAATCCTAGCACCAGAAAGGGTGGTATTAAGGATCGTTTCCGCATAGGCGGGACGATCCTTTTTTGTTAAAAAGGAGCTGAAAATGGCAAAAAAAGAGAAAAATAGGGGGCTGGTCGCCGTGAAGCCTGGCTTTTCACTGATTGACGAAAACTTGCTCAAGTCTCGGATTTACACCATCCGCGGGGTAAAGGTGATGCTCGACGCTGATTTGGCTGAAATTTACGGGTATAGCACCAAAGCGTTTAATCAGCAGGTCAAGAATAATATTGAACGTTTTGCTGAGGATTTTCGGTTCCAATTGAGTGAAGCAGAAATCCTACTTTTATCGAGGTCAAAATTTTTGACCTCGATACAGGTGAAAGGCGTAAAAGGAGGTCGGTCCTATAAACCTTACGCTTTTACGGAACAAGGTATTTACATGCTCATGACTGTGTTGAAAGGCGATTTGGCGATACAACAAAGTATGGCCCTTATCCGCCTTTTTAAAAGATTGAAAGATTACGCCGTTTCGGAAGGCTTGCTAACTAATGGCACAGATGTCACTCCGCTAGCGTTGCAAACCGCCCAGAATACAAGGGATATTGCTGAGGTGTCGGCAGATGTCAAGGTCCTCTCTGGCGAGGTGCATGAAATGCGCGGCGAGTTCAGCAAGATGAACATGGACCTCCAAAAGGTCATGGAAAATTTCGTGGATCCGAGTACCCACAAGCACTTTTTGATATTGAACGGCCAGCGGTTAGATGCCGACATCGCCTACACGCAGATTTACGGCATGGCGAAGAAGTCCATTACGATCATCGATGACTATGTCGGCGTGAAGACTCTCGACCTGTTGCGACAAATCGCGAAGGGAGTTTCCGTGACAATCTATAGTGACAATCGCAGTTTTGAAACGCTGACCGAACAGATGCAGAAAGATTTTCTTGCCGTGCGCCCCGATGTAAAATTCGCCATGAACAAGACAAAAGACAAATTCCACGACCGCTACATCTTCCTGGATTACGGACTGAAAAGCGAAAAGCTCTTCCACTGCGGAGCATCCAGCAAAGACGCCGGCAACAAAATCACCACCATCATGCAGATAGAATACACGCAGGTGTATCGCAGCATTATGGCGATATTGGAGAAGAAGTGAATGGCGCCAAATCGTCTCGATTTTGGCACAACATTGTCTTTGCGAGGAGCGAAGCAACGCGGCAATCCATAAGAAAAGGGGAAGGCCTTCCCCTCGCTCGCACTACGTTGCTCACTACCCCTTCGAGCGGGGCCTCAGGCGCCGGCCCCGCAACGCCCTGGCTTACGTCTCATCCAATTTCTGCATCAACTTGTGGGTTTCGATAAGGATGGCAATGATTTTGCGATAGTGCGAGATGTCGTCGTAGGTAAGGGTGCGGTTTTTGCGGTCCTTAAGCCACTTTTGGGCGGGTTGGTAGCCGCCGATGTAGAAGTTCCAGGCTAGTTCAGGGACGTTCGCAAAATACTGCGTCTTGTTGATGTAGACTTTCCCGCTGATGTCATCCCCGACTTGGTCGGGGATCTCCTTTTCAAAACGAATCTCGCTTACAGTATTGTCGCCTTCGATGTCAAAGGAGGTTGCCTGCGGAGGAATTTCTTCCATCAGGTGCAATTTGCGGAGTTTATTGCCGATGGAAACGATGCGTTCGAATTCTTCTTTGTTTTCAGGGAAAGGAATACGCGGGAAATCGATTTTCAGGAATTCCTTGTATTTTTCACGATAGGACGGTGTATGGAGAACGCCGTAGATGTAATCGAAGACTTGCTCCGGAGTCGTTTTGTGCTTAGTACACTTGTCTATTTTACTCCAGATTTTTTCGTCTAGATTGGGCTTGCGGGTTTCGCCGAGTTGTTCTTCACCTTCGGTAGGGTAAAGGTGGAGAGGGAAAACATTCACATCATCTTTTGACGAGAGCAAAGTTTTGTCTGTAATCGTGTTAGTTGCGAAAATTGCAAATAGATAATCTCGATTTACACGAATTGTGTTAAGAGCAATGTTGTCATATAACAAGTGCCTCATCGTTCCATATCTTGGCCTTGACATTATACCATTTGCTTTTCCTGTATATGGAACATATTTTACATCAAATGGTCTATAAGATAAGTTTCTGCAAACATCAACCCCATTGTTCATTGAAGTTACAACATCTTCTTTTGCGTTTGCATAAGACCAGTCACTAGATTCTCTTTCTATTTCATATTTTGTTTTAAAGCTGCTTTCATCAAGTATTTGAAAATCAGAAACAAGAGTTTGTAATTCTATTTTAGAATTACAAATGTTTAATTTATCATTTGAGGTTTTTATTCCTGCAGTATTAACTAACATCAATTCGTCAATTTTAAATCCCTTCTCGTATTCAATCTGAACGGAAAAATCTTTAGGGACAAAGAAATACTGTGGTGCCTGGGGAGCGAGTTCTTTCCAAGGAATATCGTTGAATGATGTTTTACCTAGAAATGCGTATTTTTCAAAACGTTTGCCGAAAAGTTCGTAATGGTAAACTTTGGCTAGAGATCCTTCGACTTCGCCCTTACGGGCTTCGCTCAGGATGACACTCTGTTTTTTCTTAACAAAGATGTTAATACTTACGCCTTGCATAATGTCAAAGACGTTTTCATCTTTACTGCCATCAGACGCTGTTTCTTGCTTTCGATAGTTTCCGTGCAAATCAAGGATGTAAATTTCATCAAAAGTTTCCATCAATGCTTTTCGCATTTGTCGATGGATAATTCCATCTATAAAACTATTATTCAAAATATATGCGAGAATTCCTTCGCCATTCTTTTCTACATAGTAGTGACCTAATCGAATGAATTTGATATAATCATCCGAAAGTGGTTGGATGTTTCTCTCGTTTAAATTCTTCTTGTAGGTTTCCGACAATTCTTGAATCCAAACGCTCTTATTGCTACTACTCACGCTATACGGTGGATTTCCAATCATCACCATTACAGGTGTATCGCGCTTGACAAGGTTCGCCTCGTTCGCTTCTTGCGCCAGCCATTGTGCAAATAGCGTTCCCGTGTCATGGTCACATTCTTCAAGGGAGTTGGTAAGGAATACGCGAAGTCGCTTATCCTGTTTAGCCTTATAGCCAGTCTGCGCAAGCACCATATCCAACTTCAAATGCGCAACGGCATACGGAGCCATCATGAATTCAAAACCGTTCAGGCGCGGGAGCAGGTGTTCTTCCACATAGTTTTGCCAAGCGCCCTTCTGGTTTTCCATACCGGAATATATCTTGCGGACAACTTCGGCAAGGAATGTTCCCGTTCCGGTTGCAGGATCGAGAATTTGGACTTTATGGTATTCCCGCGTTTCGTATCTCTTGTGGTCTTTGGTGCGATTGTCCGTATATAGGTTCGACGTTTGACGAATCGTCACCTTGCTCGTGTCGGCAAGACCATCACTCAAATTGAAGCGGGTTTTCAGAATTTCATCAACGGCATTGACGATAAAGTGGACAACGGGTTCGGGCGTGTAATAGACACCACACGCCTTTTTCTGCTTGGGGTCGTAGTAGCGTAGAAAATCTTCGTAGAAGTGAATCATCGGATCGGCTTGACCCGTAGCCTTTCCAAAATTCTTCATGACCTTCGGCATGTCCGTCACCCGGAATGTTTCCGCTAGGTCATCAACAATCCATGCGATGCTTGTATCTACATCGAATGCGGCGACATTCTGGAAAACCTTGCGCAAGAACGGATTTGTCTTGGGAATGAGTGTAGCCGCTTCTTCTCGACTGAAAGTGTCGGGAGTATCGTCATGGAGCCTTGCGGCAAACATTCCATAGCAAATTGTCTGTGCGTAAATATCGGCAAATTGACGTTCCGTCAAATCGTGAATCAACACCTTCTGGAAAGATTTCCATTGCCCCGCCAGTTCGCCTGCCTTTTCGCTATCGGTTTCGAGAGTCTTTTCAATCACTTCGGCAAGGAGGCGCGCCTTGGCCGCCATCATCTGCGCCAGCTTTGTAGAACTTGTAATCTTCTGCGGTGTTGATTCTGCAATGTGCGCCACCATTTCCAAAAACATCGGGACATTGGCGTCTATTAGCGCAATTTTATTCCCTTTGATTTCTGCGATGCGGATATTTTGAGTCGGCATCCCGT
Organism: uncultured Fibrobacter sp.; assembly: GCF_947305105.1. Classification (NCBI taxonomy): domain Bacteria; kingdom Pseudomonadati; phylum Fibrobacterota; class Fibrobacteria; order Fibrobacterales; family Fibrobacteraceae; genus Fibrobacter; species uncultured Fibrobacter sp. The sequence continues at coordinate 5,282 of NZ_CAMZCS010000038.1, forward strand.
TTTCATAAGGATGAAAATCAAGGTAATCCGTGAAAAGGATATGATCTAGGGAGTTCTTGTAGCGGTTGAACTGTTCCTTGTGCTGGCGATTTCCATCCAGGTCGCTATCGCCGATGTCCTTTGCCTCCACGAACGCAACGGGAATTGATGTTGCGCCTTTCCCTTTCGCGATAATGTAGTCCGGCGCTCCGCACTGGATTCGGCTCGGTTCGTTGGTGATGGTGAATTTGGGGAGCAAGTCGCTAAGGAGTTTCGCGAGTGCTGGGCGGTAGCTGTGCTCTGTCGCCTTGCCCGTAGAAAACTGCTTGGAAACCTCGTCGATGTACTGTGCGACGGCTTGAATCTTGCTCTTGTCCAAATCGACCATGGCGGCTCCAACGTTGCGAGAGCCGTTCCTTGTTTGCCGCGATTTCCACAAATAAAAAAAAGGCGTGGAGTCGCAGGCTTACCGCTATCGAGGGCTACCACACCCTGTTGCATAATAAGCACAAACGACCCATGCCCCAATTGGGACGTGAGCGTTCGTCTTATCCTCATGCAACTTGAAAGTGGTAGTTTCGATAGCGAGAATAAGAGACGAATCTCAAAAAATCCGGTCGCTCCGCACCATTCGGTACGGGGCTATGTCAACAGGAAATATAAATAAAATGCTGGCCAGAGATTGCCACGGGTTCTACGAACCCTCGCAATGACATGAGATGGAGATCCCCGCCTGCGCGGGGATGACAGGAAAAAGGGAGACCCCCGACCAAGTCGGGGGTGACAAATGGGAGTGGAGATTGCTTCGGCCCGGCAACTAGTTCCATTTTGGAACTAGTTCAAAAGGAAGGACGACGAACTGACTAATTCTCGTCTTTTAGGCAATTGTTGATTTGCCTGCGGATGAATTCCTTGTGCTTGTCGAGTCGTTCTTGGTAACGCGGGTTTACAATCGTATCGCCATCGCAAATCTGTTTTTTGGCGAGAATTTCTACACTAGAGTAAGAGGGACTGACGTGTACACTTGCCAGACAGCTGGAGTCTTGCACAGAAAGGCTGTCCTCGTTTGCCTTTTTGGTACTGTCCAGAAGGGCGTCCATGTCTTTTTTAAATGCTTCTTTCAAATCAGTATCAGTTGCAAAGTCGTTCTTTTGGCAGAGCGGGGACGGGGGCGGAGCGCTACTGCTAGATTCTGGCTCCGGTTCTGAACTGGAACTCGTTTGGAATTTTTCGGGGTACTTTGCTCTATATTCTTCTTCGGTATAAAGGAAATACGTCTCGTCTTGATAGAAACCGTTGGGATAAGTTTGCCCATCAGAACATTCAAATACCGAATATCCTAAATCTACGTGTGTGCATGAGTAACTGCGTACCCCATAAAGAGGTTCATTGTATTCGTCAAAGACTTCTTTTGTTGCGTCTTCGAGAGAATCCATTTGCTCTAAGGTCCGTGTCTGGTTTTCGGCGAGTTCTTTCTTAATCCTTTCTACTGTGTATTGATGGTCTCGCGCGTCAAGGCAATCATAGGTGGCCCCGACGTGGTGTTTCCAAGCGCAGCGGACTGTTGGGTCGCTGGCAAGCCTATAGGGCATTGAAGGGTCAAAGCTGGAGCTAGACTCGGCTTCGGAGGAACTTGAACTTTCACAGGCGTCCGAACTTGAAACGGCTCCTGAGTCGGCGTTATAGACGGGCCTGATTCCGTAAAGGGTGTCGGTCTTGATTCCGTCAAGGTCGTCGGGATTGATTGTGGGGTTGGTACTTGTTGCGTTGTTCGGATCGCTTGTAACGTAAATAGGGTCTTCGCTGTCGCCGCCACAGTTCGCCCAAAAGATGGCTGTCGACGTGAGCAAGAGCCTTTTCCAGTGCTTGCGAATGTTCATAGGGCCTCCAAACGGAATCTTTTAATTTGTTATACCCCCAAAATATCTCTTTTTCTAGTTCTATGAACGAGAAATGCTTTTTTTCCGTGGACAATTTGTACAACGGAAATTTTATTGCTGCTTCGAGGTGGGAAAATATGCGCCACGTGCGGCTTTGCTCGGAACGTTGCGGCCTTTGAGGTCTGTGATGACGCGGGTTTTGTGGCTGCTGTATCTTATACGGGCCCTCTTGATGGCTGTGGAACCTTCTTCGTCAACGAGTCCTTCAATGATTTCTGCATCGCTGTTGAGGCTTGCCTTGTAGGGGATGGTCGCGTCTTTCAAAAGTTTGTCGCTGGTGATGGTGACCTCAGGCGATTCCTTGGTGCCGATTTCTAGCCCTGCGATGGTATAGATGGCTTCTTCGCCGGGGAGTAGCCCCTTGAGCGATTTTTCGCTGCGCACGCCCTTTACGGTTACGTAGGCATTGTGGTACAGCGGGGCGATGCCGATGTTTTTCACGCGAACGGCCGCCGAGACCTTGTTGACCGCATAGCCCGTGACTTCGAACTTGTAGCCCGCATAGGAACTGGCTTCGTACACGCGGTCCTTGGTGGCGTACTTGCCTTCGGGCGCATCGTTGCCGATGACGTATGTCATGTGGTACTTGGCAGCGGCATCTTCCCAGGTGACTCCGTAAAGGCCTGCCGGGTTCAGGAACTCGTGTTGGTCCTTGTCTTCGTAGTAGCTGATTTCACCGCCGGCGGGTGCTGTTTTCCAGCGGTCCTTGCCTATGGCTTGCCAGTTCTTTTCGTTGTCACCGTCACCCTGCGAGATGTCGTGTTCTTTGTGCATGAAGGAGTCGTCGAAAAGCCCGAAATGGAGCTTCATCAAATCTTTGCTTGCGACGATGGGGGTATATTCGTCATCTGCGGCGTCAATCGAAATGCTCCAGGGAGTTTCTTTAAACTGCTTGTCGACATGCTTCAGGAATTCGGTCTGGTAATCCTTGCTTGCAAAATTCGAGTCCGTTATGGCGGTGCCGTAGATGTGGTATTCCGCCCAGTGCCCGAAGCCGACCTGCACGAATGCGATGCGCGGATCGGTGTCGTATTTCGCAGCGAAGTCGGTGTAGAACTGTTTGTAGAACCATTTGAGTTCATCGAAGTTCCAGTTCGCATAATAGGTGACGCCGTCTCCGTCTACGTCGTTTTTCGATTCCTTGTAGCCGTCCATCTCCTTGATGTATTTTGGGACGGCTGTGGCGCCTACGACTTTTTCGGTGCAGTTGGGGGCGTTTTGGATGGATTCTCCCGGGTATTCGATGCGGAACCGTACGATGGCCTGGTGCCCGCGACTCTTGATGCCATCGAGCAACTTTTCGAAACTGCTCCAGTCGTAGTCAATTTTGTCGCCGGTCTTGCCCGTCACCACGGCGCAGGGGAGGCAGTACGAAAATTCGAGCGAGATTGCGCTCTGCAAATCTTTCTGGTCTTCCGCCTGGTCGGGCCAGAATACGATTCCCTTCAGGGGCTCGAGCGATTCGATGCTTTTTTCAAGCGCGACGGAGCGGTCTTTCGCGAACGCTGCCGCTGTCAGGGTGGCAAGCGTGATTCCCGAGACAATCCATTTGTTCATCACTTCCCTCCGACGTCGAGTAGAATAATCGGCCGCTTGCCGCGAATCTTGTGCCCGAGGGCGTCTACCTTTACGGCGTTCTTGACGGAGCCTACGCTGCGGGCTTTACGCATGGGCCGTATGGCGGTTGTCGGATCGTCTTGGAGAGCCACGGCGATGCTGTCGAGAATCGGGTTGCCGGTGCCTTCGATGTAGTCGTGCGAGACTTCCCACACCATGATGCCTGCGTAGCCGTTTTCCTTGACCCAGCGGCTTTTGACGGCAGAAGAATGCGGGTCTTCAAAGGTCACGTATCCGGTCGAAGATACGCCGTAAGGTTCCACGGAGACGCTGTCGAAAAAGTATTCCCATTCGGTGTTTGCGACGATGTCCTTGTACGGGACTTGTTTTGCGGTGCCCTTGGTGAAATCGGTGCCGGGACCCGTGGCGCCTTCAAATTGAAATCCGAACGAGGGAATTCCGAAGACCATCTTTTCTGTCGGGACGCCGCGCTTTTTCCAGTAGTCGCGGGTTTGTTCCCACGACCATGTGGTGTAACCTTCGTGCGGGTAGAGCGGCGAATCGAACATGGCCTTTTCGTCCCAGTCGCCGGTGATGTCGTAGGTCATGAAGCCGAACCAGTCCAGGTTTGCGACGAGGACTTCGGGCGTGAACCATTTGCCGTAATACTGCGAGCAGGGAAGCGCCGCAGAAAGTGTTTTGCCTTCGGGGAGTGCTGTGCGGAGTTCGGTGAGCAGCTTATTATAGGCGATAGTGTCTGCATCGGGCACGGGGTTGTATTCCCATTCCCAGTCCATGTCGAGGCCGTCCAGGTTGTGGTCGGCGACGAATTGCACGAGGTTCTCGATGAACTTTTGGCGGAGCGCGTCATCCGATGCGACGGGCACGAAGTTTTCACTTTGCCCGCCACCGCCGAGCGAGACGATGACTTTTGTTCCGACGGCGTGGGCGAGGGTGACCATGGAATCGAGGGCGCTCGGGTCGTCAGCGGCATCCCCTTTGAGCGAACCGTCCGTATTCGGCGTAATAAAGCTCCACAGCACGTGCGTCAATTTGCTGTATGGGACTTTGTCTACGGTGTAGGCGGGCTTGTGCCATTTTCCCCAGTCGGGGTAATAGCCGATGAATAGCGGAGAACTCCATGCGGAGCAAACTCCCGCTATGGCGAACGTTGATAGTGCGAGAAATTTTTTGTAAAGGTTCCTGTCAGACATGCCACGCTCCTCCTTCACCAATATATGTTTTTTTGTGAAGGGGAGTTGGCGACCAGGCCCTTGATTGCGGCTAAGGATTCCCTGCTTGGAATTTTTGATTGTATTCTTCGCGAGAGTATATAGTGGAGTCTTTTAAGACGTGCGTGCCGCTATTGTCGGCAAAGGTTGTGTAGGTGCTGCCGTTGGAACACTCGAAAGTTTCCTGGAAATTGTATCTCCTGCAAGAGGGCATTTGAACGCCGTACAGGGGGGCTTCTTCAAAATCGGGAGAGTTTTTAATCTGGCTCTTTAGATTTTGCTGGGCAGGCCCGGATGAACGGGTCAATATATTTTTGCCGAATTCAATGCAGGAACCGGTGGGAATGGAACCCGTCATTTTGCAGGTCACATTTGGGTCGCTTGCAAGTTTGAAGGAACTGGTTCCGTCGCTGGAGCTAGATTGCACTGCATCGCTGGAGCTTCCTACGTTGCTGCCGATTTCGCTGGAACTGGGGGTTGCATCGGACGATGCGGGCTCCGCCATTTCGGATGAACTGACCGCTGCGCTAGATTCGGGGACTTGTGGCGCGGTGGAGCTTTCGCTGTCGCCACCGCAACCGGCCCAGAAGAACGCGGTTGAAGAGAATAATAGGTATTTCCAATGCTTTCTAATGTTCATAGAGACTCCAAACGGGTTGTCTTGATCAGGTTACCTATATAATATTTCTTTTTTTTGAGCCGGAGAACAAAAAAGAAATATTTCTGTGGACAATTTGTACAACGAAAAAAAACGCCGGGCATAAGCCCGACGTTTTAATACCACTAACCACTATCCCAGCAATTCTTCCTTGCTGATGGCCTTGAAGTGCGTGGCTTCGAGCGCTTCAATGGCCTTGTCCACGTCCTGGAAACGGAGAATCATGATGTTCGAACCGTTCAGGGTGGAGGGGTAGGCGTACATGTAGTCGATCTGCTGGCTGCCCACTGCGGTGGAGAGCAGTTCGGCGAGGCCGCCGATGGCGGCGTTCACGGGGCAGGCGACCACGTCGGTGATGGTGGCGCTGAGGCCCGCCTTGGCGAGCACGTCCACGGCCTTTTCCGGGTCACTGACGATAAGGCGGATAAGCCCGAATTCGCCCGAGTCGGCGAGCGTGAGCGAAAGGAGGTTCACGCCGGCGTCGGCAAGGGACTTGCACACTGCCTGGAGACGGCCCGGTCGGTTGGAAACGAAAACTGAAACCTGTGGGATTTTCATTGTGTTTTCTCCTGTTTTAAAACTTTTAGGGGTTAGGATCTAGGATTTAGGGGCTAGAGAAAGATATCATGGCTTCGCCATTTGTTATAGACGCACGAAGTGCGTGATTCTCATTCACTAGCCTCTAGCCCTTAGTCTCTAGATCCTCTTATCACATCTTCTTCCTGTTGTCGATAACTCTCTTGGCCTTGCCTTCGCTACGCGGCAGCGAATCGGGTTCGCACAGCGTAACGATCACGGAAATGCCGAGAATCTGTTCGATGGAGTGCTTGAACTTCTTGTTCAGCTGTTCCATGGCGCTCATGGAGTCGCTCACCATGTCGCGGGAAACTTCCACCTTGACTTCGAGCGTGTCCATGTTGTTCTTGGTGTCGAGCACAATCTGGTAGTGCGGCAAAGCCTTCTCCGCACGGAGGAGGGCAGTCTCGATCTGGCTCGGGAACACGTTCACGCCGCGCATGATGATCATGTCGTCGCTACGGCGGCCGATGCGGCGGATGCGGCGGATGGTACGGCCGCACTTGCACTTCGTCTTCTCGATGGCGGTGATGTCGCGGGTGCGGTAGCGGATGATGGGCATCGCGCGCTTGCTCAAGGTAGAGAGCACGAGTTCGCCTTCTTCGCCGTCCGGCAGCGGTTCAAGCGTTTCGGGGTCGACGATTTCGGGGTAGAAATGGTCTTCGAAGATGTGGATGCCGTCGCGGCACTCGCATTCGCAGCCCACGCCCGGGCCCACGATTTCGGAAAGGCCGTAAATATCGTATGCCTTGATGCCGGTCTTTTCTTCGATGTAGTCGCGCATGCCGTCGCTCCACGGTTCTGCACCGAAGATACCGCGCTTCACCTTCAGGTCACGAATGTTGACGCCCATTTTTTCGGCAACGTCAATGATACGGACAAAGTAGCTGGGCGTTCCGCCTACCGCGGTAACACCGAAATCCTTCATGAGCATCACCTGGCGTTCGGTATTGCCGCCGCTGATGGGGATGACGGTTGCACCGAGGGCTTCAAAGCCGCCGTGGATACCGAGACCGCCGGTGAACAGGCCGTAGCCGTAGAAGTTCTGCACGATGTCGGTGCTGCGGAAGCCGCAAGCGAGGAGCCCGCGCTTCACGACCTGGGCCCACACGTCCATGTCTTCCTTGGTGTAACCCACCACAATGGGCTTACCCGTGGTGCCGGAACTTGCGTGCAGACGCACGACTTCGCTCATGTCGACGGCGAACAGACCGTACGGGTAGGTGTCACGCAAATCCTTCTTCATGGTGAAGGGGAGCTTCGCAACGTCTTTGAGAGTCTTGATGTCTTCGGGCTTGAGGCCCTTCTCGTCCATGCGTTCACGGAAAAGCGGAACTTTCTCGTAGGCAAGTTTTACGGTGGCGCGCATACGCTGCAGCTGCAGGTCACGCAATTTTTCTTCGGGCATGAAGTCCAGGGCCATTTCGGGCAGGACCTTGTTTTCTTCGTCATTCCAGGCGGTTGAACGCATAGGGGTTCCTTTAGTTGAATTTTGCGCCTATGAATATATAATTATTTCGGGGTGTCAAAAGAAGCGGATTGATGTTTTTCTCTTTTTTGCAAAATGGGGTATGGAATGCGTTTTACACGGTGTGTAATAAGACATTCATGCTACGTATCAAGGTATTATAATCTGGAGGCTGGGCAGGGCCGTTTTAATTTTTGTATTTTTGGTCGGTATTTTAAGTTTTTGCATCTATAGGTAGGTTTATTCTGCGCTTACGATTGATTTTTTTGATACTGGCCATTGTGTCCGTGACTAGGGCACAACTTTTGGAAGTGTCTGATAGTTTTATGGCGGAAAACAAGGTCCGCAAGGTTATGGTAGATGGTACCGAGAACATGGACGAACGCTCTGTGTTGAGCCGTATCGGCATCCGTGACGGGCAAACCTATACTCCTGCTGCACTATCTGAGAAAATCCAGTCTTCGGTGGCCAATCTTTACAATTCGGGCCTTTTTGACGATGTGACTGCCTGGATTGATTATGTGGACGAAGGCACGGATGTGGATGTTATCTTCAAGATCAAGGAACTCCCGGCGTTGGATACGGCCTATTTTGATGGCTGCGATGAAATTTCCGAAGAAGATTTGCGTTTGAAACTTCGCATTGTTCCGGGGCAGGTGTATAGCAAGAGCCAGTTGGAACGCGACCGTCAGGCCCTGTTGGACTATTTCCATTCCGAAGGTTATTTGCTGGCCGAAGTCGGCTACCGTGAAACTCCGAAAGAAGACAACAAGAACGAAGTGACCTTCATTGTGCGCGAGGGCGGCAAGGTCAAGGTGACCCAGTTCGATATCAAGGGCAACGAACATGTGCCTGCCGAAGACATCATGGAACACATGCTTACCAAGCAGGACCAGTGGTGGGGCGGCGGCGAATTCAAGCAAATTGTTTTTGAAGCGGACCGCGACACGGTGTTGAATGCGATTCGCCATTTTGGCTACCTGGATGCCGAGTTGACCGATTATAGGGCCGAGTACCTCCCGGATTCCAGTTGCTTGTTCTATCTAGGACGCATGGTCCCCGTCGGGAACCGTCTGGCCACCATGTACGACCAACTGAATGCCGCCTTGGCGGAACCTTCTTCGCCGCTTTACAAGATGGCGGGTAAGCCGACCATGCAGGTCACGCATTACTACCGCAAGTTCCACAAGAGCACGGAACCCTGGGTGAGCCGTCAGGTGAAGCAAGTCAAGGACGAAGAAGAAGCTCTCAAGATTCTCAACGACATTATCCGTTACGAAAGCGCTCGTAAGGAATGGCTCGAAATCACAGCCGACCTCAAGTGGAACAACCCGAAGATTGATTCACTCTTGGCTATCAGGAAGCGCAACACCTATGAAGAAAAGTTGGTTGTCCGTTACCAGATGGAAGACTTGTTCTCCACTTTGAACAAGTACGACAATATCAAGACTTCCAGCGCCATCATTATTCATATCAATATGATAGAAGGCCGCCGTTACTACATGGGCTCCTTGCACTTTACTGGTAACGAAGTCCTGAACGACAACATCTTGAATTACGCTTACCGCTTGGATAGTGGCGAGGTGTTTGACTACTATGTCTACGAAGCGTCCAAGAAGGCCTTGCTCGATGCTTACCGCGAAGATGGCTACTTGTTCGCGCAGTTTACCGAAGAACGCAACTTCGAAAACGATTCGACGGTCAACCTGACGTACCACATGGTGGAAGGTCTCCCAGCCCAGATTCACAAGGTGCATATCCACGGCAACACGAAGACCAACGAAAAGGTTATCCGCCGCGAAGTCCGCCTGTACCCGGGCGATACGTACCGCCAGTCGTCTTTGGAACGTAGCTTCCGCGAAATCATGCAGCTGAACTACTTCGACATGGTCACTCCGGATATCAAGGTTGTTGGCGAACAGGAAGTCGACCTCGACTTTGTGGTGCAGGAGAAGGAAGCCGGAACAGGCCAGTTCAGCTTGGGTGTGTCCTATAGCGAAAGCGATGGCCTTGTGGGTACGGCAAGTATTTCCATTCCGAACTGCTGTATGGGTAACGGTCAGGCTGCGTCCTTGAACCTCGAATACGGTATGGACAAGAAGAGTGCCGCTATCAACTTCCAGGAACCGTGGTTCATGGATAAGCCGATTACCGTGGGTGGTGGTCTCAGCTACTCTTGGTGGCACATGGATTACGACCCGAACATCACCCGCTATGGCGGCAACGTCTATGTGGGTAAGCGCCTCAAGTGGCCGGATGACTACTTCTACGGACAAATTGGTTACGGCTGGCTCATGAACAAGCAGGGCCCGAATATCGAAGACAGCTATGTGGTGTACACGGGTGTCGAATCGGCTCTGAACTTCCGTCTTATCCGTGACGACAAGAACTTGCCGCAATTCCCGACGGATGGTTCCCGCTATGTGTTGGATATCCAGTGGGCCGACGATGTGCTGTTTAGCGATTTCAATTTCGTGAAGACGGAACTCACGGTCAAGTGGTGGTTCCCGCTGTTCCGCGACAGGCTTGCGATTGCGCTCACGAACGAGTACGGCGTGATATTCGGTGACCAGTTGCAGTACCGCACGCTTTACTCCATGGGTGGCGTGCTCGGCTACGAAGGCATGATGCGTGGCTATAGCTCGGGCTCCATCGGTTACCGTCGTTTGGGCCGCAGCTACCAGTACGTCGGTGCTGAACTCCAGCTCGGCCTCGTGCCGCAGACATTCTACTTGTTGCCGTTCTTCTTCGATGCAGGTAACGTGTTCGGTGAACGCTATGACCCGGGAACCAAGGTGCCCAAGCCCAGCCGCAATCCGCTGGAAGAATGGGACCCGACCAGCCTCAAGAAGGATATCGGTTTCGGCTTCCGCGTGGTTGTCCCGATGCTTGGTATTATCGGATTTGATTTCGCATGGCCTCTGGATGTGGGTGAAACCTACAGTGGCTTGCAACGGACTAATGTGGGCGACATGGAGTTCAACTTCGTGATTGGACAGGGATTCTAAAGGAGGCGCATGATGATTCGTCGCTTAATTCTTCTTTTGGTGTTTGCTTTTGCCACGGCGGGATTTGCCGATGACGGCCTCCGCGTGGCGCATGTTGATTCCAAACTCATCTTCGACGGCTACAAGGGCACCAAGAAGGCCCAAGAAGAGTATGACCGCCAGGTGGCCAAATGGGAACAGCAGGCAAACCTCCTGCAAAAGGAACTTGCTGCCATCAAGGAAAAGATTGACAAGCAGCTCCTGATGCTTTCGGATGAAAAACGTCGCGAACTCGAAGCCGACTACAAGAAAAAGGACACGGAACTCAAGAACTTCATTGACCGCGTGTACGGTCGTAATGGTGAACTGATTTCCGAGAACGAAAAGATAAGCGGCCCCATCATCCAGCTGATTCGCAAGGCTGTGAACGAAATTGCTTTGCAAGAAGGCTACGACATGGTCGTGGACCGCGCGACCGGTTCCGTGCTGTTCTGGAAAAAGGAAAACGACCTGACACAGAAGGTTCTGGATTACCTGAACAATCGCTAGTTTTCTGGCTGCATAAGTTTATGTAAAATAGGCCACCCTGACGGGCGGCCTATTTTGTATGCAATCTTTGGAAAAGCGATTACTTGATGCGCATTCTGGCGTATTCGTAAAGCCCGAGTGAAAGGGCGACAGAGGCGTTGTAGGAATGCGCTTCGGGTTTCATCGGGATGCGGAGAATGTCGTTGCACTGCTTCCGGATGAACGGGGGCAGGCCCACATCTTCGCCGCCAACAGCGAGCACAACCTGGTCGGCGAATTCGTACCCGGCGAGGCTTGTCTCGGTATCGGCGTCAAGGCCCAGAATCTGGTAGCCCGCAAGCTTGAGCTCGCCGATGGCGGCTTCCAGGTTGTTCGGGCGGCAGATGCGCATTTTGTCTAGCGCTCCCGCGCTGGTCCGCGCAACACTTGGGGTGATGCCGCACATGCCCTTTGCCGGCATGAGCAAAATATCCACGCCCAGGGCCAACGAACTGCGGATGCATGCCCCAAGGTTCCTCGGATCCTCGATATTTGTGGCCACGGCGATGAGTTTTTTCTCGCCATTTTCTTTTGCCTTGAAAAATTCTTCGCGGACATCTTCCCACTGCAGGAGCGCCTTTTCGTTGATCAGCGCGACGACGCCTTGGTTCGGCCTCGCATAGCTGTCGAGAATTTTGGAATCCACCTGCTGCACGTGGACATGCGCGCGCTTGGCGAGCTTTTGCAAGTTGTACAGCTTGGGGTTGCCGGACTGGTGCATAAAGAGAATGCGGTGGACGCGCATGGGGTCGTTTGCGAGGAGGCTTTCGACTTCCTTGATGCCGCCGACGGCTACTTGCGGAGCGGCATCGGCATCGCCTATAGCGGCCACGACGTTTTCTTGTTTGAATTTTTTCTCGCCGAATCTGGGGCGGTCATCGCGACCGAAACGGCGCATGCGATCGTTGTTTGGTCTGCGCTGATCGCGACGGTTGTCGTCTTCGTTGAAACTCATGTGGGTCTCCGTTTTGTTAATCAGTATTTTTCCCTGCAAGGAATGACGACGTTCATCTGGATGTCGGTGTCCTTCTGCTCAAGGGGTTCTTTCGAAATCTGTGCAGGCGTTGCGATGCCTGCCTTGTAGGAATGTGGGTGCTTGGCAAGGAACCTGTCGTAATAGCCCTTGCCGTGCCCGACGCGGCTTCCGCTAAAATTGAACTTTGTCCCGGGGACGAGGAATATGGGAATTTCGCCGTCGAAGCGTTCAAGGCCATCCTTCGGTTCCATGATGCCGAACTTGCCGGGAACAAGGTCTTTGCGCAAACTGCTCACCTTGTAGAAATTCATGATGCCTTCGCCTTCGCAGCGCGGCAGCAGCAATCGGCCTTCGCGGGCGAGTTCCTCGATGATGGGCATGATGTTCGGTTCCCCCTTCATCGGGTAGAAGGCGGCGATGTTCTTCGAGTCGTGGTATCCCGGAATGTCGTGGATTTCTTGCCAGGGTTCGCCGATGATATCGTCGCCCTTTTTGTCGCGGCGCTTTTTCAGGATAAGTTCAATGATAGGACTGCTGCCGAACACGAATATCGCGAGGAACAGTACGAGGATGGAGGTTCCCATGTTTAGCTCCTGATGGCGCGTGCTGCGGTCGGTAGCTTGTCTTGCAGAATCTCGTTCCAGATTCTGCGTTGCCACTGCATCAGGTGCGCTTCGTCGTAACGGTCGACCCAGGGCATCGTTCCCGGTGCGGCAAGCCAGATGAGCTGGGACTTGTTTGCGACCATCGACGGATCAATTTTGAGATTTTCGGCTTTTTCGTCGCGCCACATCTTGAGAGAGAGAAGCAGGTCGGCATTTGGCACTACCGGTGGAGGCGGGGCCTTGGGCAACTTGGCGGGCCAGTCCTCTTCGGGGGTTGCGCAAGCGTCCCGGAGCATGTTCACGAACGAATCGTAACGTTCGCCTTTGAAGTTCCTGGGCAGTTTGGGCAACCGGTTTTCGTCGATTGTCGGGAACGTCGCTTGCACATGGCGTACAATGGCGAGCATGAGTTCCGCGGGCATGACTTTGTACGGCGGGCGGTCCATTGACTCGGCTTCTTTTTCGCGCCATTCCCACAAGTGCTTGAGAATGTTGAGTGCACAAGGGTTGTAAATGCTGGAACCGGTGATGCGCCAGGGGTCTTTTTTCGGCGGTGCCGGGTGCCTGGAATGTTCTATCAGGGCGTTGCACTGCTCGGTAAGCCAGCTCATGCGGTTTACCGCTTGCAACTTTTCGACCAGGATGGCGCAAAGTTCATGCAGGTAGAATGTGTCGTGGATGGCGTATTCGCACATCTCCAGCGGGAGCGGGCGGATAGTCCAGTCGGCGCGCTGGTTCTCTTTTTTGAGCTCGTCGCCGAAATATTCGCGAACGAGATCGGCCAATCCGAGGCGCTGCTCGCCGAGCAATTTTGCCGCGAGCATCGTGTCAAAGATATTTTTCGGGCTAAACTGGTAAGTCTGCCACAAAAGTCGCAAGTCGTAGTCCGCACCGTGGAAAATGAGCGTCTGCATGGCGCGGGCCTTGAATAGCGGGGCGAGGTCGATGCCGCAGAGCGGGTCGACGATATAGTAATGGTCGCCGATAGTAATCTGGATGAGGCAGAGACGAGCGAGATAATGGTGCATGGAATCGGCCTCCGTGTCGACGGCGGCCATATCGTACAAGTCGAGGTCTTCGAGGAGCTTGGCGAGGGATTCTTCGTTGTCTACCAGGATGTATTTTTCGTTCTGCAACATTACCTGTGAAATGTAATTAAAATTGCGAAAAAAAGAGAAACTCCGGATTAAAACGTACACCTAATAATAGTGTATGTGATGCCGCTCATTTTTTTATGACGTTGTAGAATTCCAGGAACTGTGCCGGGGAAAGTTCTTCGGCGCGGACGGTGGTGGGGTAGTCCAGGAGTTCAATGGCCTCCTGGATTTTCTTTTTGTCGTAGGCGCGGCCGAAGGAGTTCGCGAGCGTTTTGCGCTTTTGCGTGAATGCGGCGCGGACAAAATCGAAGAATCCGTCGGGAGCCTCGAGCGGGCTTGCCTTGGGCGTGAGGAGCATCGTGGCGCTGTCGACGTTGGGACGTGGCGTAAAATGTTCAGGCCCGATCTTTCTTAAAATCTGCGTGTCGGCGTAGGCGGAGACGAGTACGGACAAACTCCCGTAGTTGCTGCTGCACGGGGTGGCGCAGATGCGCTCGGCGACTTCGAGCTGGACCATGCCCATGAATCCCTTCGTGAGGTGCAGTCGCGGCATGAGCCCGGCAATGATGGCCGTGGACACGTTGTAGGGGAGGTTTCCGGTGACCCAGGGCTTTTCGTGGGTGTCGAGGAATGCCTGCAAGTCGAATTTCAGGAAGTCAATATTGACGATATGGAAGTTGTCGCGGCCCTGGAATTTTTGTTCCAAAAATTCAACGCACTGCTCGTCGATTTCGACGGCAGTGAGTTCCACGGCGCGGTCCAGCAGGTGCTCCGTGAGCGCGCCGTGGCCAGGGCCGATTTCCAGTACGGCCTCGTTTGCTGTTGCTGGGAGGTCTCCCGCAATCAGTTTCGCGGTAGGGACATCCAAGAAGTTCTGTCCGAATTTTCGGCGGCGTGCTCTATCCATGGGGCGAAAAATAGAAAAAGTCTTTTGTTACATTTGGGCCATGAAACGAATTGAAGTTGTGGCGGGAATCATTTGCGATGGTGTTCCGCGGGCACCGGATGCCAAGTACTTTGCGACTCAACGGGGCTACGGGGATTTCAAGGACTTCTGGGAATTCCCGGGAGGCAAGATGGAACCGGGGGAAACCCCGGAACAGGCGCTGGTTCGTGAACTTAATGAAGAATTGGCTGTCGATGTATCTGTCGGTGAATTTATCTGTACCGTCGAACATGACTATCCTGCATTCCATCTGACCATGCACTGTTTTTTCTGCTCCATAGATAGTGGCCACCTCACGCTGCTGGAACACGAGGCCGCCAAGTGGGTCGATGCCTCGGAAATGCAGAATCTGGACTGGCTCCCGGCCGACGTCCAGGTTGTTTCGGCATTGCTTGGTTAAAAAAGATTCTATATTTGCGCCCATGAAAAAGATATCCCTTACGGGCATCAAGCCCACCGGCACTCCTCACCTGGGTAACTACCTCGGTGCAATCCGCCCCGCTCTTGAACTTTCGAAGACCTACGACACGGTCTACTTTATCGCCGACTACCACGCCCTCACCACCGTGCAGAACGGTGCCGAGATGCGTGCGAACATCTACAAGATTGCGGCGACCTGGCTTGCTCTCGGCTTGAACCCCGAAGAAGGCCTGTTCTACAAGCAGAGCGACATTCCCGAAATCTTCGAACTCAGCTGGGCTCTCAGCTGCTTTACGCCGAAGGGATTCATGAACCGCGCCCACGCCTACAAGGACAAGGTCGCGAAGAACGAAGCTGCCGGCGAAGACCCGGACGCCAACGTGAACATGGGCCTCTACTGCTACCCGTGCCTGATGGACGCCGACATTCTCATGTTCAGCGCCGACATCGTGCCTGTGGGCAAGGACCAGAAGCAGCATGTGGAATTCGCCCGTGACATCGCAATCAAGTTCAACAAGCATTTTGGGCAGGACGTGTTCACTATCCCGGAACCGGTGTTCCAGGAAACGACGGGTATCATCCCTGGTCTCGATGGCCGCAAGATGAGCAAGTCCTATGATAACGTGATTGATATCTTCCTTGAGAGCAAGGCTTTGAAGAAGAAAATCGGCAAGATTGTCACGAACTCCCAGGGCATTGAAGAACCCAAGGATCCCGATACTTGCAACGTGTTCAAGCTGTACAAGCTTTTTGCGACTCCGGAACAGACCGAGGCGCTTGCTGCACGCTACCGCGCAGGCGGTATGGGCTGGGGCCATGCCAAGCAGGAACTCCAGAACGTTCTCGAAGAACACCTGGGTGCCGCCCGCGAAAAGTACTTCTACTTGCTCGACCACACCGAGGAAATCGACAAGATTCTCGCATACGGCAAGGAGAAGGCCCGCGTCAAATCCAAGGCCATGATGGAAAAAGTGCGTTCCCTGCTCGGGACGTACTAGCCGTTACGCCCTGTTTGGGCTCTATCTAGATTTCGAACAAGTAGCCCGCCCTCCACAGGAGGGTGGGTTTTGTATGGTCCATGAAGTAGTGAACTGGGTAGGAAAGTTGAGTGAAAATTCCATATAAGTGAACCCAGACCTCGACCGACAGATCAAGCGATTCTTCGTAATTGTAAGGGAGCACGTACATGGCTCCGTTTGCTTCGTTCAGTGCCTTGTGCATGCCGTTGGGAGCCTCGGCGAACGAGTATCCGCCTCCGATTCCCAGGTCGAAGTTGAACGGGAGTTCCCTAAAAAAGGTCCAGGCAAGCCCACCACGCATGGCGCACCAGTAGTCGTTTTCCCCGTTTTTCCACCCCATGCCCTGAATGCGCATCACCGCTGCTTTGTAACCGACTCCGGCGACGACAGAAAGGGGCGCAGGATCCCCGGCAGATATGCCAAACTGGATTCTACCTTCTTTTGTATGTTTTTTCCCGGTATCGGGAATTTCGGATGCAAGGCAAAAAGAGGCGCAGAGTATGAGGACAGTGAAGATGAGACGCATGGTCTAAAATTAGCTATTTGCATTGGAAAAATTAGGTGTTCTCACTTTGCTGCTTGTGATTGAAAATCAAAAATTCTTATTTTTTTGACAAGTTTCATTGCCCCATGGGCAAAAAAATGAGAGGTAGAAATGAAAAAGTCACTCAAAATGTTGGGCATTGCCGCTTTGGCATGCGTCACTTCGGCTTTTGCTGAAGGCGGCATGTTCGACGGCGCTCTTCCTGAAAACTGGACGGCTGATGTTGTCGCTGCGGTGAAGTACACACGCATGCACTACAGCAACTGGGCCGAAGATGGAACTTCCAGCTACACATGGCTTGTCACATACGATGCCGACGTGCAGGGAAAGTGGTCTGTCGCTAACTGGCGTAACCTGATAGATCTCGATCTCGGACAGACTTGGACTGACGGTCTTGGCAAGCGTAAATCCGCTGACAAGATTTTCTGGGAATCCATGGTAGACTTCAACATGACCGAAGTCCTGAAGCCGTATGTGGGCCTCCGTTACGAAACTCAGTTCTTGAAGGGCTACAAGTATAGCGAAGACGAGAATGGTGACGAAATCAAGACTCCCGTTTCTTGCTTCATGGATCCGGTGTACTTCACTCAGGTTGCCGGTCTTGCTTACATCCCGAACGATAATTTCTCCCAGCGTCTCGGTTTTGCTAACCGCGTGACGGTTTCCCATGGCTACGGCTACGCCGATGACCCTGATACTGAAGATGAAATCGAAGAAGTGAAGGATGAACCGGGTCTTGAAAGTATTACCGAGTTCAAGTACGCCTTCTCCAATATCATGAGTTTCAAGACTCGCCTTTGGGCCTTTGTCAATTTCAAGGGAACGGACGAAATTGACGGAAAGTGGGAAAACCTCCTCACTGTCGAGATTGCTCCGCTTATCGAACTCCAAGTCGGCTTCGATATGGTCTACGACAAGGACCTCGACAAGGATACCCAGTACAAGGACATGATTCTGTTCGGCCTGACCTGGCGTTGGTTCTAACAGAATGCCCCTTGTGGGTGCCTGTTTTCGAAATTGCAAAAATTCCCGGTTCTGCCGGGAATTTTTTTATGGTGAATTTTGGTTGTTGCCGGAAATTATTGCTCGATGGTGAGCAGGTCTTCTTGCCAGGCGTCGCGCTTTTTGCGGAGGCTTTCGAGGGATTTGTCGTCGGCACCGGAACTGTCGCGGATTTCCATGAGATTGCGGTAACCTTCGAGCAGTTTTGCTGCCTTGGGATAGGTCTGTTCCAGGTTGTGAAGTTCTTTTTGTATGGCCTCGTCCGAGTAAAGACGGGCGATGCCTTCTATGGTACGCAACGTGGCAAGCTCATTGTCGCCGGATTCCCGTGCCGCCTTTGCTTCGGTAAATTCTAACGGGATTATTGCATCCATCCATGCAGATTCTTGTGCATAGAGCTCGTTGTCTTCGGCGATGGCGTCTTTTCGTTTGGTGATTTCGAGTTGCTTGACCAAAAAGGGCCTGTAACTTTCGGTGTCGGCGTCAATCTGGTGCGTTTTGCAGAATTCGTCCAGGTTGCGAAGGTTTGTTTCTGTCGGATTGTTGAGCAGGCATTCCTTGAGAACCGCCATCTGGTCTTTGAGCGGGAGTGCCTTGAAATTTTCGGATTTCATGCTGTTTGCTTTGATGCGTAACCAGAAAACTCGCATCAGTATGACGGTAATGGCAATAAAGAAAAAAATACCCCAATTCATTGGGCGAAATATAGCTAAAGTGCGTTATCTCTGTCGTGGTTCTGGCCCTTGTTTTGTGCGCTTTGCCGGCTTATGGTTTGTTTAAAATCACCCTATTTTTGCAAACCTCTTTTTTACATAGTTTTTCGCTTACTTGAAGTGAATTTTGGGAATAAAAGGTATATATTTAGGGGAGAAAGATAAACCTTTATTGGAGCATGCGTTTTATGGAACAGAGAAGCTGGCTTGTTGCCGGCCTTTTGGTCGGTTCTGTGTCTTTGGCTTTTGGGGCGCCGTTGGCGTCCGCTAATTTGGATATTATCATTCGTGATTTCCAACCGAATCATCCGGATTTTGAAAACTTTTCAGAAGAATATGTGAGCCCGGGTGATTCTCCGTCTCCTTGTACTAGTGGCATGTGCCGCGACAACATTTACAATTCCACTCTGTGTGGCGGCAAAGCTTGCGATGGTTACGATGTGACTTGGTATGGTTTGGAAGCGATGCACCGTTCCTGCGGAAACGGACGTTCCAAGACGGGTGCCCAGATTGGTCAGGATGGCTATCCGATGGTGCAGAATTCCTCCCTTCCCAGCTATTTGGCCAGGATGGTTTCTGCTGCGCAACCGTTGGAATACGGCCAGTGTTCCGAAGACGGTTCCTTCAACGGAAGGCCGGTGACGAAGCGTGGTTATAAGAGTGTCGCAAAGGGGGCCGATGGTCAGCCTGCCGTACATGGCGCTACTTGTACGGGCGGTACGGTTTGGGAAAACCCGGTTTACTACACTCCCGGTATGGTGAAGCCGTATCTTTTGTTTAGGGATGTCGACGGCGATGGTAGCATAACGGGTCAAGATGACATGCTTGACGGTGTTGGCATCGAGAAAATGTTGGATTTGTGCGACAACGCGCATTTTAACGAATGGTATCAAGATGTCAATGGTGTGAACAAGCGTACAAATGCCATTATTTCTATTCCTAAGGAAAGTGACAAGAGCAATTTCTACGTTATCGACTACAACTATAACAATGGCGGCTACTTCCCCTTGGACAGCATCAACCCGATGACTATGGATTGGGTCTCTGCTGCTGAATGCAAGACTAAAAACTGCGATACTTGGGGTCCTCAGTCTTTGTCCATTTTCTGCCCTCCTTACGATTACCAGTATGCGTCAGACCAGACGGACTTCCTCAAGCAAAATACGAGTGCGCTTTGCGAGAGCTGGCTGAAAAATGGTGGCCCTCGCAATACAAATGCGGCCATTGCTGCTGCGGGCACGTCGGCAATCGGTCTCAGCCATTTGCGCAACTACAACTTCACGATGATGGGTTATGCCAAGTTCAAGTACAATGAATTGAACCAGATCCCTAATCCCGAAGTGTTTGAATTTACCGGTGACGACGACATGTGGATTTTCGTGGATGGCGTCCTGGTTGTGGACTTGGGCGGTACTCACCTTTCCGCTCCGGGTAAGGTGGATATTGCTGTGCTGGCTGCGAACAACCATGGTTGCCAGGCTGACCCTGCGCTCCAGGCCTTTATGGGCGATCCTCCTCTCATGAACGAGGCGAACTGCGTTCCGGGAACGACGACTTGGCAGAACAATACTTGGCACCATCTCCACTTCTTCTATGCCGACCGCCAGACCGACGGCTCCAACATGTACATCCGTACGTCCCTGTCCGAAATCGCTCCGACCAAGTATGGTCAGCCGTCCATCATGGACTTCATCATTACCATCGAAGGGGATACGACGACGAACAGCATGTTCTTGAATACGGAACTTGATCCGGCCGTTATTGCGGGTATGGTCACGGGTGGCATGCCTTCTATCCTTGTCTCTCGCAATAAGTACGATGCGTCCGGCAAGGTCATCGGTAAAGATACGCTTGGTTTTGTCGTTACGGCCATGAGCGAAGGGCAGAACAAGGGCGCCGATGGCTTCATGTACGAAATTCAGGGAAACCTTGTTGATGTGAATGGAAAACCGGTGTCTACCGGCCTTCTGGGCGGCGATGAACTTGCGTTTAACTTCCCGTCTGCAGATCCGACCATGGAAGGTTACAACTGGAATTCCAAGATGACATTTGCAGGAGTCCCGTTCTACATCGCATCCAAGGGTGGCAAGTCCGTCGAAGCCTTCCCGGTGGAGTGGGGCCCCATCACGCTTAATGTCAAGCCGAAGACTGTTATTGTTCCGCAAGACAATTCTATTGACCGTCCGGATTTCGATGCGCAGTCGCAGGAGCTCACCGCTTTGGCAGGTAGCGACGGCCTTCAGGATTCCTTGACGGGCGAACTCTTGTTGACCGCTCTCCCGGCAGTCACGGGCCAGGATCCCTTGACTCTGACTGACGAGCAGATTGAACAGTACACCGCTGCTCCTTCCATTGATGGTAGCAATGCCGGCCTTAGCCCGATGACAACGCCGCTTGTTTCCAAATCTTCTACTAATGGCCCGCGTTGCTTTACGGCTGCCAATAACGAAAGTTGCGTGAGCTATGCCTTCACGACAACGCAGCCGTTCAAGGTGAATGTTCGCGTATTTGACCATCTCGGCCATTTCGTGAGCCAGTACAACAAGTCCGTGAATGCCGAACAATTTACGAAGGCTCTCGAGAAGGCTAATGGTTCCGCTTCACTTACAGCTTGCGGCGAAAGCAAGGTCGTGAATCCGGGAACGAGCTTGCTTCCGAAGGGTTCTGGCGCTATGCTCGTTTCTGTGAAGATGTACCCGGTGTCCCAGGATGGCCGTAAACTCGGTACGGGTCCGTACATCTACCAGATGTCCGTCATTAAGGAAGAATACGAATACTGCTACATGCAGGGCGGTACGACGCCTTCGTACTCCTACATGCGTTATCAGCGTACTTCCGAGACTTATCGTCGCGGCTATCGTAGGCTGAAAAATAAGTAAGGCTTGATTCAAGAACGAAGATCCCGGCTTAGTCCGGGATTTTTTTTGTATAAAGAAAACTACCGGCTACGCCGGTAGTTCCGTAAAAGCCTTCTG
>NZ_CAMZCS010000039.1 GCF_947305105.1 uncultured Fibrobacter sp.
CACGCACTTCGTGCGTCAATAACAGACGGCGAAGCCGTGATATTTCTCCCTAGCCCCTAGATTCTAGATCCTGTTCCCTCCTAACCACTAACCACCAACCACTAACCACTTCCTACTGTCTACTTCCTACTTTTAAGGTTCGAGGCTCGAGGCTCCAGGCACGAGCAGTGAGCCATGAGCCGTGAGTTTTCAGGTGATTAGTAAGCAGTTAAAGGACAAACTCGGAGTTCATCCCCCAACCACCAACCACTAATCACTAACCACTATCTACCTCATACCTCACACCTCAAAGCCACTTTTCTATATTTGTCCGCGTATGTTTACTGGAATTATTCAATCTACCGGCGAAATCGTCTCGATAGAGGCTCGTGGTGATGCTCTCTCGATGCGTCTCAAGTCGCCGGGATTCTTCAAGAATTGCAAATTGGGCGACAGTGTCGCCAACGATGGCGTTTGTTTGTCTATTGAAAGTTGTACTGATGACGAGGCGGTCTTCTGCCTTATGCACCAGACGGTCGAAAATACGGCTTTCAAACAGGCTGCGGTCGGGAAATTGGTCAATTTGGAACTTCCGTGTCGTGCCGACAGCTTTATGGGCGGGCACTTCGTGATGGGCCATGTGGACTGTATTACCGAGGTAATCCAGGTGACTCCGCGCGAAACGGGCGTGGAAGTCGATCTGAAAATGCCTGCGGACCTCAAACGCTACATTATTCGCCGCGGTTCCATCTCCCTGAACGGCATCAGCCTTACGGTGGCCGAAAAGTTCGAGGATTCCATCCGCGTGTGCATCATCCCCGAGACGCTTGCTCGTACGAACCTGCGCAACTGGGTTGCCGGGACCATCGTGAACGTGGAAGTCGACATGCTCGGCAAGTACATTGAAAATTATCTGAAGGAACGTGACCTTGCTTAATACGATTGAAGAGGCCATAGAAGATTTTAAGAACGGCAAGTTTTTGATCGTGGTTGATGACGAGGACCGCGAGAACGAGGGCGATTTTGTCATCGCCGCCGAGAAGATTACTCCCGAAAAGGTGAACTTCATGCTCCACGAGGGCCGTGGCGTGCTCTGCTGCCCGCTGCCCATCAAGCGCTGCCATGAACTCAACCTCACGCGCCAGACGGCCGAAAATACGTCGATTCTCGGGACTCCGTTTACCATCATGGTCGACAAGATTGAAGGCTGCACCACGGGTGTTTCCGCCCACGACCGCGCGGCGACCATCCTCGCTCTTTCCGACCCGAACTCCAAGCCGAGCGACTTCGGGCGGCCGGGGCATATCTCGCCCCTGTACGCCCAAGAAGAGGGCGTACTCCGGCGCGCAGGCCATACCGAGGCTGCGGTGGATTTGGCGAAGCTTGCGGGCCTGCGCCCGGCGGCCGCCCTTATCGAAATCATGAACGAAGACGGGACGATGGCCCGTATGCCGCAACTGCAAGAAGTGGCGAAGAAGTTCGACCTCAAGATTATCTCCATCCGCGATCTCATCGACTACCGCCTCAAGAACGAAAAGTTGGTGCAGCGTGTGGCTGCTCCGCACGTGACGACCAAGTACGGCGATTTCAAGGCTTACGCCTACCGCAGCAAGACCGACGGTGTGGAACACGTGGCCTGGGTCGCGGGCAATCCCGATTTCAGCAAGCCGGTTTACGTGCGCGTGCACAGCGAATGCCTTACGGGCGACATCTTCGGTAGCCTCCGCTGTGACTGCGGCGAACAGTTGCAGTCTGCCATGAAGTTCATCGGCGAGCACGGCGGCGTATTCCTGTACATGCGCGGCCAGGAAGGCCGTGGCATCGGGCTCTGCAACAAGCTGCGTGCTTACGAGTTGCAGGAGAAGGGCATGGATACGGTCGAGGCGAATCTGCACCTCGGGTTCAAGTCGGACCTCCGCCAGTACGGTACCGGTGCCCAGATTCTTGCAGACCTCGGCGTGAAAGAAATGCGCCTTTTGACAAACAACCCGAGCAAGATTTCGGGCATTTCGGCTTACGGACTCAAGATTGTGGAGCGCGTGCCTATCGAGGTCAAGCCGAACAAGGAAAACCTTTTCTACCTGCTCACCAAGCAGAAGAAGATGGGTCACCAGCTGCACGTGGATTCCGATGCTGCCGGCGAAAAAGTTTTAAAAGAGGAAAAATAAGATGGTTAACGAAATCAAGAATTCCCTGAACGGGGCGGGACTCAAGGTGGCAATCGCCGTCGCCCGCTTCAACGAGGTCGTGACCGACAAGCTCCTGGAAGGGGCGCTCCGCCAGCTCGAGCTGCTGGGCGTTGCCGACAAGGACATTACCGTTGTGCGCGTTCCGGGCGCTTTTGAACTTCCGGGCGTGTGCCGCCGCCTTGCCGATTCGGGCAAGTACAATGCCGTGATGGCTATCGGTGCCGTGATCCGCGGCGAGACGAGCCACTACGACGTGGTGGTGAATGCCTCTACGGGCGGTGTCGCAAACATCGCTGCCGAAGGCAAGCTCCCCGTGATTCTCGGAATCCTCACGACCGATACCGTGGACCAGGCTATGAACCGCGCTGGCCTCAAGGCGGGTAACCTCGGGAGCAACTGGGCATCCACCGCCGTTGAAATGGCAAATTTGTACAAGGCTTTGTCCTAACCATTTGCCCTAACCACCAACCACTAATCACTAACCACTAATCACTAACCACTAGTTATGAACGTAAGTTATCGACCAGCCCGTGAATTTGCAATGCAGTTGCTGTACGCTATGGAGATTACCAGTGCGACAGCAGGGGAGGCTTTGCCCGGTGTGCTCGAAAGTCGCCCGATCCATGACGACCAGAAAAAATATGGAATGAAACTGGTGGACCTTGTCCAGGCCCATCGCGAAGAACTGGACGAAGACATCAAGAATGCCGCCGTGCATTGGGAAATCAACCGCATGGCAAAACTCGACCGCATCATCGCGCGTATCGCGATGGTTGAACTCCTGTACGTCCCGGATATCCCCATGAAGGTGGCCCTTTCCGAGGCGGTCCAGATTGCGGCCAAGTACAGCACGGACTCCTCGAGTTCGTTCGTCAATGGAATTTTAAATGGCTTCATGCTGAAGCATGGAATTGTCTCTAGCTCTCAAAATAAGGAGAAGTAGTCGTGATAAAGGAAAAATGGATGAAACACATTTTTGCCGGCATTTCCTGCCTAGTTGCTCTCATCGTCTATGCGATGACGATGGCGCCGACCGTCAGTTTCTGGGACTGCGGCGAATTCGTTGCCTGTGCCAATACTCTTGGCATTCCCCATCCTCCTGGAACCCCGTTCTTCGTGTTCTTTGCGCGTGCCGTAATCGTGTTGCTCCCGTTCGTGGGCGAGATTGCTAAGCGTGTGAACTACATTTCCGTGGTGAGTTCTGCGGCTACTGTCTACGTGACGGCTCTGTTCGCTTGGGAATTCCTCGCGTCCATCCTCAAGAACGACGCTCTCGCTGCCAAGATTTCTGGAAGGGTCCGCACGTTTGTGCTCGGCTCGGCTTCTTTGGTTGCCGGCTTCCTTCTGACTTTCTCCGACACGTTCTGGTTCAACGCTGTCGAAGCCGAAGTCTATGGCCTTGCGATGCTCATCCTCATGCTCGTCTCCTACCTCGGCCTTGTCTGGTACAACAAGAGGGACGAAGAGGGCAGCGACAAGATTCTCATCTTCATCTGCTACATCGCCTTCCTTGGCGTGGGTGCGCACCTTTACACGATGCTCACGATTCCTGCCGTGTTTGTCTTGCTCCTCATTGCGCAGCCGGGCAAAATCAAGGAACGCATTCCTATATGGATTACGGGTACGCTTCTCTGCTCCGTCATCTACATGGTGTCTGCCTTTATCGAACTTTCTCTGGGCTGCCTTGTCGTGCTCGCCGTCTTGAGCCTGGCCAAGCCGTTCAATGCCAGGGTGAACAAGGCTGTCCGCCTTTCTCTCGCTTTCTCCTTCTTCGCCCTGATTGGTTACAGTACTCACCTCTACATTCCTATCCGTTCGGAACTGAACCCGATTATCGACGAGAACGACCCCGAAATCAACATCCGCGACGAACAGGGCAACCTCCAGCTCGGAAACCTCTTCAAGAGCGAGAACTGGGAATCCTTCAACAACTTCGTGGAACGTAAGCAGTACGGTTCCGAGAGCATGATTGCTCGCGCCTTCTACCGCCGTTCTCGGCTGGCTCACCAGCTCTTGAGCTTCCCGAGCATGAGCTACGGTGGCTATCAGATGGCCCAGTACCTGCCTTACAAGGTGGGTGGAGTGAACTACGCTAACGGCGTGTACACGTTCGATCCGGCCGAAAACGAACCTTTGGAACGTTTCGGCTTCAAGTTCCCCACGCAGATGATTTTCATGGGCGATTCGATTCTTCCGCAATTGCTCATCTTCATCCTCTTCAACGGCTTGCTCGTCCTTGTCTGTGTCTTTGCATGCAAGCGTAACCGCCATTTGGGTATTTTCCTTTCTGTTCTCTATGCGCTCTGCTCCTTGGGCTTGATTTTCTATATCAACTTCGCCGACGGTACCCGCATGGAACAGCGCGACCACGACCAGTGGGTTGCTGCGATGACCCGTAACGTTGCCGACCTCAACCGTGCCGGTGCATCGATTCCTTCTGTGCCCGACCCGAATGACTTGATTGACGCCCGTCAGGCAATCGAGCAGGGCAACATCCGCCTTGAGTTCCTTCGCCAGCATAGGGCTCCTGCAGCGACGATTTCCGCTCTCGAAGCGCAGATCAACGACCTCAAGAGTTCCAGCATCTGGACGACTTGGACCAAGATCGAAAACGCTTATGCCCAGGTGGGGCAGCGTGCTCCGTTCCCGGAAGCGGTCCACATGGAAGTGCGCGAACGTGATTACTTCTACACGCCGGCATTTATCTTCATGAGCATGATGCTCGGTATTGGCGCCGGTATCCTCGTGTTCCTCTTCGCGACTTCGGCCTCGTTTGCAACGTTCGCTTCGCCTCTTGCCGCCATTCTCGTCCTTGCCGCATTCGTGATTCCGTGTGGCTCGAACTTCAAGGAACATAACCGTTCCGGCCTGTGGGTCCCGTGGGATTATGCCTACAACCTGCTCAATAGCTGCCGCCCGAACGCCATCCTCTTTACCAATGGTGACAACGATACCTTCCCGCTGTGGTTCGCACAGGAAGTCGCCGGTGTCCGTAAGGACGTCCGCGTGGTGAACCTCTCGCTCGGTAATACCGACTGGTACATCAAGCAGATGCTCGACAATCCGCCTGTCCTCAAGCTGAGCTACGACAAGGATGCCATTAGGCGCGACATGGTGCTTGACTACAGCTATGGCAACAATCCCAACCACCTCACTGCGACTTGGCTCAAGAATGCCGAACGCCTCATGCCCAAACTGAAGGAACGTATCGACCAGATGGAAGGTCAGCAACTTTCTGCCGCTGATTCTGCCAAGCTCCTGCAGCTCAAGGTGCATTACCAGGTTTGGGATGCCTTCCACGACTGGACTGCCCGTAGCCGTAGCAGTGTTATGCTCACTCAGCACAAGCTTGTGCTTGACCTGACCATGCAGAACATGGACAAGCCGATTCACTTCTCGACGACGGTCGGCATGTCGAACTTCATGGGCCTCGAAAAATACATGGTCCAGGAAGGCATGATTTACGATTTCAAGAAGGGTGACCTGACGGTTCGTCGTGGCGACTTTGATCCTGTGCGTACGGCCAACCTGATCGATAGCGTCTACAAGTTCCGCGGTCTCGGTGATGGAACCGCCTTCGTGAACAGCGAAACGCTCCGCCTGCTTTCTAGCTACATCTCTCTGTACTTGCAGATTTCCTTTGATGCCCGCGAGAAAATTACCGCCATCCGTAGCGAGAAGCCCTACACGATTGCTCGCAAGGCCCAGGTGGACGCTCTCGCCCTTAACGCCATCAAGTTCCTCGAAATGGGCATGTACCAGTTCCCGGACGAATGGCGCAACTACTGGGCTGCCGCCTACGTGTACGAAGCTGCCGGCATGAAACAGCCTGCTCTCGATGTGCTCGCTCGCGGTCTCAAGCATGTTCCTGCTTACGACGAAGGTGGCCGCGCTCGCCTCGCCATGAGCCTCAAGTCCATGGAGCAGATGCCGGATGAACCTCCTGCAATTGAGGCCGATACTCCGGCTACCGATTCCGGTGCAAAGGACAGTGCCGCTCCCGACAGTGCAGCCGTTGTCGCTTCTGCGGGAAATTAACGAGTCGAGGTGATGATGGATTTGAGCATGGTCATTCCGGTCAAGGACGAAAACGAGAACTTGCCGGACTTGATGAAGGAAATCGCTGCGGCGATGGAACCGACCGGGTTTGAGTACGAGGTGATCGTCATCGATGACGGCAGCCGCGACAATACCTGGGAAGTGGTTGAAAACTTGTCCAAGGATTTCCCGTTCGTTCGCGCTTACCGCTTCCAGTTCAACTGCGGCAAGGCCGCTGCCCTCGCTTACGGGTTCACCAAGGTGAAGGGCCGCTATGTCGCCACGCTGGATGGGGACTTGCAGGACGATCCTCTTGAAATTCCGAAGATGATCGACATCCTCGAAAAGGGGTATGACCTCGTTTCGGGTTGGAAGGTGCGCAGGCTCGACCCTTGGCACAAGACGATGCCGTCCAAGCTCTTCAACCTGACTGTATCCATCGTTTGCGGGCAGCGCTTGCACGATTTTAACTGCGGCATCAAGGCGTACCGCAGTTGCGTGGTCAAGTCCATCAAACTCTATGGGGACTACCACCGCTTTATCCCGGTCATGGCCAAGTGGCAGGGCTTCCGTATAACGGAAATGCCTGTCGCCCACAGGGCGCGTGTTCACGGCGTTTCCAAGTACGGCGTTTCGCGCTTGGTCAGCGGGTTCCTGGATCTCGTTTCCCTCATGTTCATGCGCAGTTTTTCTGCAAAGCCGCTCCACTTTTTCGGGCTCATCGGGCTTTTGTTCCTGTTCCTGGGCCTAGGTGTCTGCGGTTACTTTGGTTATGAATGGTTCAACACGGGTGCCTTGCATGTCCGTCCGCTTTTGCTGGCCGGCGCCTTCTCGATGGTGATGAGCGTGCAGTTCATATCCCTCGGCTTGCTGGGAGAGATGCTGAATGGCAACAAACAACGTTCGTACCCAGTTGCCGAGACGATAAGAGATAATTAGATTGGTGTAAAATTTTGTATGGATAGGAGTAAGAATGACGTTTCCTAAGAGTTTGGTTATTGTCCCGACTTACAACGAGAAGGAAAACATCCTTCTGATGCTGGACGCTATCCTTCAGCAGCATGAGTGCCTGGAGGTACTCGTTGTCGATGACGGCTCTCCGGACGGTACGGGCGACATGGTTGCTGCCGAGGCCGAGAAGAACACCCGCATTCACCTGATCCGCCGCAAAGGCAAGATGGGGCTTGGCTCCGCTTACGTGACCGGTTTCAAGTGGGCGCTGGAGCGCGATTACGAGCGCGTGTTCGAAATGGATGCCGATTTCAGTCATTCTCCTTCGGATTTGACCCGTTTTTTGGAAGCTGCCGAGGAATCCGACTTGGTGTTGGGCAGCCGTTACATGAAGCAGCGCATCAGCGTGGTGAACTGGGACCTCCGTCGCCTCATTTTGAGCTACGGCGCGAACGTGTACACGCGCATGGTGACCGGCCTCCCGATTAGCGATGCGACCGGCGGTTTCAAGTGCTTCCGTCGCGAGGCGTTGCAGGCTCTGAATCTCGACAAGATGAAGAGCGACGGCTACTGCTTCCAGATCGAGACGACGTTCAAGATTTGGAAGAAGGGGCTCCGCGTGAAGGAAATCCCCATCGTCTTTACCGACCGCACCCGCGGTACCTCCAAGATGAGCGGTGGCATTATTTCCGAAGCATTCTTCCTGGTGCTCAAGCTTCGCCTGGGACTCGCGTAATTAGACGAGAGACGAATGTACTCCTGTTCTATCATCATCGTTGCGTACAATTCCTGTGATTTCATTCCGGCGTGTCTGAAATCGGTCCGTGACGCATGTGAAGGGCTGGATTCCCAGATTATCGTTTTGGACAACGGGTCGAAGGATCGCATCACTCCGGAAATCAAGAAGTTTTTCCCCGAGGTCCTGTGGCTCGATTCCTCGGAAAACCTGGGCTTTGGCAAGGGCTGTAACCTCGCCGAAAAACATGCGACCAAGCCGTTCCTGTTTTTCATCAATCCCGATACGGTCGTTTCGCGTGATTCGTTCACCAAGGTGCTCGATTTCATGGAAGAACATCCGGAATCGGGTACGGTGGGTTGCCGCATCTTGAACGAGGACGGCTCTATCCAGTGGGCGTGTCGCCGTTCTTTCCCGACGATTATTTCTGCTGTTTCCAAGACGATTGGTCTTGCGGCCATGTTCCCGAACAGCAAGATGCTCGCAAGCTACAACATGACGTATGCCGACCCCGACGCGGTTACCGAAGTGGATGCTATCAGTGGCTCGTTTTTCTGCATCAAGCGTGAATTGTACGAGTCCCTGAAGGGCTTTGACGAAGACTACTTCATGTACGGCGAAGACTTGGACCTTTGCTTCAGGACAAAGGCTGCGGGCTACAAGAACTACTACACGCCGTCGACGAACATACTGCATTTCAAGGGCCAGAGCTGCCGCACGCGCCGCTGGGGCTCTTACGTGGACTTCTACAAGGCGATGCTTATCTTTGTGCGCAAACACAAGGACCTTTACTTTGTTCCGAATTTCCTCGTTTCGTTCGGTATTCTGTTTGCTGCGTTCGTGGGCATGTTCTCGCGTTTGATTCCGAAGTTCTGGAAGATGTTTTTGGATTTGGGCGTTGTGGCTCTGTGGGCGTTCTCGTTCCTGAACCACTCAAGCGTGGTGTCCGATGTGTGCTTCCCTGATTCCAGTTGCCTCGAAAGTGGGTGTGCCGGGACGAGTGAGGTTATAAAGCATTCCATTATGGATTTTGCTCAGTTCGAAGACTGGTGGCTTGTTGGCCTGGTGGTCGTCGTGAACTTTGCGTTCCTGATTTTCCGCGGGGAATATACGGAATCGAGTCTCAAGGGCGAAAAGTTCCTGCGCTACTTGATACCGCTGAACTTGCTTACGGTGGGCGGGTATGAGGTTTTTCGCTACTTTACCCAGATGCCTGTCGTTGTCGATGGCAATAATTGGTGGCCGTACGACCCGCATTTGATGGTGTGGATTACCTGCTCAAGCCTCTTTATCCCGCTTGCGCTTTTGGCTTGGCGTCGCGTTGCATTCTGGATAAACTATTTCTACCGCATCTTTGCCAAAAAACGTCACCGCTCCATTTTGCTTGGCGGCCGCGAGGACTCGCTCACGAACTGGTTCGATAGCTACAACGTGATTCCGGGAATCGAAATTCTCGGCTGCGTGAGCGGTGAATCCGAAAAAATCAGCGAAGAGAACCGCCAGCATCTTCTGGGGCCGCTTTCGGACATGGAGTCCATCTGTAACCGTACGGGGTGCCGCGAACTCCTGGTTGTGTCCAATTTTTCGGGTTATCGTGAAGATTTCGACATCCATTGGCTCGACAAGCTCGGTTTGAAGGTCTATTTGCTCATTGGAAACGGCAAAAACGGCAATTTTGCCCTTGTGGACCTCAAATATCTGCATTAGCCCGAACCTTTTGCCCAAAATGATGTTATTTTTACGTAAGTAATTGATATTAAAGGTCTTATGTTCGATACAAATCTTTTGAGTATTCTTTGCTGCCCGGAATCCCGGGGTGCTCTCAAGCTGGCGGACGACGCATGTCTCTCTGCCGTGAATGGTGCTATTGCCGCAGGTTCCCTCAAGAACGTGGCGGGTGAAATTATTTCTGAGAAGATGGACGAGGCTCTCGTCTCCGAGGACGGTAAGCGTCTCTATCCGATTCGCGAAGGAATCCCGGTCCTTTTGTCCGACGAGGCGGTTTCGCTTCCTTTGGGGGGAGTATAAATGGCTGTTACTTTGGATTTGCTGAAAAAGACGATTGGCAAGAAGAAGGGCACGTCGATGGCCTTTGCTTGGCTTGCCGATTTGGAACGTGCTTCGGGCGACCTGGACGGTTCCCTGCGCCGGGTGAATGCCGGCCTCCAGAGTTTCGCAGTCGACCTTCCGGGCATGTTGGTCCGTTCCCGCATCCTCTTCGAGAGGGGCGAGTTCGAGGAATGTATCAAGGAATGCGAGAAGGCTCTCAAGGCGGACCCCTTCTGCCTGTCTGCCCAGAAGCGCATGGGCGACGCCTACGACCAGCTGGGTAACGAGGCCGAACGCAACAAGTGTTACCGCCGTGTCCACGACATGGATCCGCTCGATAGCTTCTGGAAAGAGGAATACGATGTCGTCCTTGCAACTGCCGCTGCAGTCCAGGATTCCGACTTCGTGATGCCGGGCCTTTCCGAGGATAGCTCTAGCAATGCGGACGATGGTCTTTCTCTCCTGACGACAAGCGGGAGCGACGATTCCCTGTTCGTGAAGGAAAATTCCATCAATCCGGACGAACCGGCTCCCGAGGATTCTTCTGGTATTTTTGAAAAATCGCTCGACTCCAGCGCCGATTCCGTCTCTTCCATTTTCTCGAAGTCCGCCGAAGACAAGTCTACGAAGTCTCCGTTCGAGGACTTCTCCATCGACGAACCGGTGGCCTCCATCGAGGATGCCGATTCCGACAGCACGGCATCCCCGTTCGATTCTTCGAAGAGTGCCGATACCGAGGAAGATCCGTTTGCGGCCTTGTCGGCCCTGCTCCCCAGCGACGATGGTGTCGACAGTTCCGCTATGGACAGCTTGCAGCAGTCTCTCGATGCCGCTATGGCCGATATCGATTCTGGAGATTCTGACAATCTGGAAGATTTTGCCGACGACAATATTTCTGGCGGCGATGTATCCAACGTGCTTTCCAGCATGTTCGGCGACGATTCCATGGAATCGGAAGACGACAGCGCGAGCGAGTCTCCGTTCAACCACCTGAATATTCCGAACGAAGTATCTCCGGATTCCTTCAATGCAAAGGATGTCAAGTCCGAAGATATCGCCCTGACGAACGACGAGAATTTGTTCGGGCTCATGGAAAAGATGGACGTCCATCCCGAAACTCCGGCAGAGGAACCTGCGCAAGAAACTCCTGCGGCTCCGGCCGACGACGACAAACCGCAGAGCGTGGACAGCGCCTTCGCAAGTATCTTCGGCGAGGACGAACTCCCCGAAGAAATTCCGCAGAACACGGCCACGGCAGAGCCTGCCGAGGCTCCTGTTGAAGAACCTGCGGAAAAGCCTGCGGAAAAGCCTGCCGAAGAACTTGTCGATGATGACGAACCTTTTGCCGAACTCCAGGAAATTACGCCTGTGCAGCCGGCTCCCTTGGCGCCTGCAAAGCCTGCCGTCGACGAAGGACCGCAGAGCCTGGACAGCGCTTTTGCAAGCATCTTTGGCGAAGACGAATTGCCCGAAGAACACCCGCAGGGGTCTGCCGCCACACCCGAAACGGACGATGCCGCCGATACGACGCTGTCCTTTGACAGCGAGGCTGTCGGTTCGCTGAATTCGATTTTCGGTGACGATGATTCTCTTGAAGAAAATGCCACCGCAGAAGATGATGTTTCCACTGTATTTAGCGACAGCTCCGATGTGTCCGTCGTGAAGCCGGAAGAAACGGCTGGCGAAGAGGAAAGCCCTGTTCTGGGTTCGCTTTCGGAGCAGGTGGCCAAGGCCGAAGACGAACTGGAATTGCCGACAATCCATAGCGCTCCGGAACAAAACTCCGAAGAAACAATTGAAAACGAAGTGGGCAGTGCGCTCAACTCTATCTTGGGCGACGACGACCTTGACTTGCCCGAACAGACTCCTGCCAAGGAAGAAGCTCCTACGCAGGAATCGACGAGTGCCGCCATCGAAGAACGCGTGATTCCTTCCAGTGCGGATGCTTCGCTGGAAGCCGAAGTGAACGGCGCCTTCCAGGGACTCTTCTTCACGGACGACGATTCGCTTTCCGAATCGGAACAAAAGGATGAGCCCTCCAACAAGGGGCTGGACTTCCTCATGTCCGGCGATTCCGACGACGAGGTCTCCGTTGGCCTTATCAAGGACCCCTCCAAGCCGCTGGACCGCGGAGCGGCCGATATCGACGAGAGCCTGAACACGAAGACGCTCGCCGAAATCTATTTTGAACAAGGTCTCTACGGCAAGGCGATGGATATTTACCAGGACCTCTGCTTGAAGGAGCCGAATAACGCGGAATACCATAGCCGCCTGGAAGAAATCGAAAAGATTTATCGTGAAAAGTTCGGAGGCAATGCCAATGGCTGAACAGCAGGAACGTCGAATTGAGCTCCGCATCGAGCACCTTCTCCGCGAGATGGTGAACCGCAAGGCTTCAGACTTGCATATCCGCGTCGGCGCTTCTCCGACATTCCGCATCAACGGCCTTTTGCAGCGCCCGTTCGACATCAAGGTCGACGGAATCATGATGGATTCCTTCTTGGACGATATCATGAACCGCGACCAGAAAGTACGTTTTGAACAAAATAAAGAATGCGACTTCGCCGTGGGTGCCCGCGAGTTGGGCCGTTTCCGTGTGAACGTGTTTAGGCAGCGCGGTTCCATCGCTATCGTGATCCGCCACATCAAGGCCCAGATTCCTCCGTTCGAAGACCTTCATTTGCCCGATGTCATCCGCGACATGGCTTTGACCAAGCGCGGTCTTGTCCTCGTGACCGGTACGACGGGCTCGGGTAAATCGACGACGCTTGCGTCCATGATCGACCATATCAGCAATCACGAGTCGGTCAACATCATCACGGTCGAAGACCCGATTGAATACCTGTACAAAGACAACAAGGCGATTATCTCGCAGCGCGAAATCGGCGTGGACACGCTTTCTTACGGCAATGCCCTGCGTGCAGCCCTCCGTCAAGACCCGGATGTCTTGCTGATTGGCGAAATCCGTGACCTCGAGACGATGCAGATTGCCTTGACGGCGGCCGACACCGGCCACATGGTCTTTGCGACAATCCACACGACGAACGCGACAGAAACGATTCACCGTGTGCTCTCGATGTACCCGCCTCACCAGCACGACGAAATCCGCTTGTTGCTGGCCGAAGTGCTTGCGGGCATTATCTCTCTGCGCTTGTTGCCGACCAAGGACGGGAAGGGCCGAGTCCCTGCTGCAGAAATTCTCGTGAATACGGGCGCCATCAAGGAATATATCCAGGACAAGGATAAGATTGACCTTGTGGAGCAGGCGATTGCCGAAGGGCACATGCAGTACCACAGCCAGACCTTTGACCAGGCCTTGCTCGAACTGTACAAGGAAGAAAAGATTTCTCTCGAGACGGCGATGAGCGCCGCCACGAACCCCGACGATTTCGACCTCAAGATTCGCGGCATTTCCGGCACGTCCGAACGCAGCTGGATGTAGTTTTTAGCAATGACAAAATCGATTCTGTCTTTTCTCGCTGTTCTAGTTATTGGCGGCATGGTTTCTGCGATGGCCGCTTCTCCGGTAATTGGCCCAGAACATTCCAGGAATCTGAAACTCCTTGAATCATCTCCGTTGCTTTTTGAATTGCACCGGCAGACGACTGGCGACAACTTGCAGTTCTTTGCCTATCCTCGTCGCGATACCAATTTTATCAAGCATTTCCGGGAGACCGAAGGGACGGCTCTCCTCTATATCGACAGTGATTCAAGGGATTCTGCCCGTATCGGCAGAGGTTCCTATGGTCTTGCCGCATCGATTGTGGGCGGAATAGACTATCGCGGTGCGGATTCCTTAGTGGATACCTCCATTGTCGGTGGAAAGAGTTATCGCAATGGGGCAACCTTCGGCGATACGATTTGGCCGTCGGTCGATGGCGGCCTTTATCTCCGTGGCTACATCGATTCCGTGGATTTCGTCCTGGATGCTCGCATCTACGACGAAGGCCATTCCTCCAGCGTTCCCAAGTCGTACGATCGCGAATTTCTGGAAGTCCAGGATGCCAAGGACAATTCCGGAGTCGAGTACGTAAGCTACGCCCGCTATCGTGCGCACTTCGGTTTCAATTATGATTGGCTCCGCATAGACCTTGCTCGCGACGTGATGCATTGGGGGCCCGGTTACTACAACAACCTCACGCTCAACCAGTTCGCGCTCCCTTACAACATGCTTTCGATGGATATGTACATCGGCCCGCTCCATGTGCTGACTTTTTACGGGGACTTGCGGGTTTACAACAATAGCATGAGCATGGATAACAAGGACGATGTGCGCCATGTCTTTGGCCACCGCTATGAACTCGCTGTCGGGAATGTGACCGTCGGCATGAGTGAATTGCAAGTGCTTTACGACAATATGAAACCGTGGCTGTTTGTGCCATGTGTCCCGCTGTTCATGGAAAAGGGCAATTACAGCGAGGATTCCAATAACGGAGCGCTTGCGCTGGATCTCAACTACCGCATTTTCAACAGCGTGCGTCTTTATACGGAATTTTTCTTGGACGATATGGAAAGCCCTGTAAGCCTGGTCAAGAACGACAACATCGAAGCGAAGTGGGCTTGGATGGCCGGTTTACAGGCGGGGCACGATTTCAAAGTAAAGGGAAAACTGCTCGAGGCGGGGACGATTGCCGAATATGCGAGAATAGAACCTTATGTTTATTCGCATTTCCACAAGAATACAGCTCAGCTGGCTCACTTGGGTTACCCTCTGGGAAACCAGAACGGCCCGAACAGCCAGGTTGTCGACTGGACCGTTTATGGGCGGTTCGATGGGAAATTCGTGGCTTCGGTGCGCAACTCCTGGTTTTGGAAGGGGACGGATTATGGCAGTGCTGTCAACGATACGACGCCCCGGCATAACCACATGAATCTTCCGAAGAAGTTCTTGGATGGCGCCTCGATGAAGTATTCCATAACTCCTGCGTTGGCTTACGAGGGGCACTATGTCTCCTTCATGGGCGAACTCACGCTGATAAACGACGAAAAGGTTTATCTCCGTGCTGGATTCAAGTTCTAGGGGGTACGATGTCTGCTAATAAACCGGAACTTTTGGCACCTGCGGGCGACCTTGTCCGCATGCGCTATGCTTTTGCTTATGGGGCCGACGCCGTGTATGCCGGCCAACCCGCTTTTTCTCTGCGTGCCCGCGAGAATGGTTTCAGGAACTTGGACGACCTTGCCGAAGGGATTGCCTATGCGCATGGCCTAGGGAAAAAGTTCTACCTGACGAGCAATGTCATTCCAAGGAACGTGAAGGTGGAAGCCTTCCAGAAGGCGCTACTTTCGGCTCTTGAACTTAAACCCGATGCTTTGATTGTCGCCGACCCCGGTTTTGTCGGCTGGCTCCGCAAGGTTTCCCCCGAAACGGAAATCCACCTTTCGGTGCAGGCGAATACGACGAATTACCTTGCCGCATCGTTCTGGAAAGATTTGGGTGTGCGCCGAATTATCTTGAGCCGTGAGCTTCGTCTGTCTGAAATTTTAGAGATAAAGGAAAAAGTCCCGGACCTTGAACTGGAGGTGTTCGTCCACGGAGCGGTCTGCATGGCCATGTCTGGCCGTTGCATGCTTTCGAACTGGGTTGCCCACAGGGATGCAAACCAGGGTGCGTGCAACAATTCTTGCCGGATGCCTTACCGACTTTATGCGAACCCGGAACCGCAGTGTGACGAATATCACACTCACGAAGGGAGCTTCTCTTTGCAGCGGGCAGACAAGTCTGAACTCGATCCCATTGCGTTGGACGAGGATACTTGGGGTACGTACTTCATGAGCAGCCGTGACCTCTGTGCCCTGGATGTGGTGCCGGAACTTGTCGCGGGCGGGCTGGATTCGTTCAAGATCGAGGGGCGTACCCGTTCGGTGTACTACCTGAGCCAAGTCGTGAGGGCCTACAGGATGGCTATCGATTCTGTCGCCTCGGGTGGGGGAGTCCCCGATGAAAGCCGCCGGGCCATTACGTTTGTGGATGGTCGTGGGTTCATGCCCGGATTTTTGCGCGGGCCCCTGCCGCAGAACTACGAAGCGTCGCATGTGGATGCCGCCGGCGGTTGCGTTGCGGCGCAAGGGGTGGAATTCGAGCCGAATACGGGGGCTCTGAAGGTCAACGTGAAGAATCCGTTCTCGGTGGACGATTCCCTGGAACTGATGACCCCCGAAGGCATGGTGCCAGTCGAGGTTTCCGCCTTGGTCGATTTCCGTGGACAGGCGGCCGACAGGCTCAATCCCGGCACGGAAGGGCGCGTTTTCTTGGAAAATAATGTGCAAAATATCGCAAATAACGCGAAATTTGCCTTTATTGTGAAGAAGAACCTTTTTTCGCTAGGCGACAAAACATAAATTTGGCGTATGGCTATTGATGAAAACACGAGGAAGCGGAACGCGCTGGAACTTTATCAGATTGATGAAGATTCCATTGTTCCTTTTTTCCAAGCGCACATAGCCGACTTGCGTAAGTTTATTCAGGAACATGCGGAATCCAAGCTTTCGCTCCTTGAACTTCTGAAACAGTTTATCCGTATTTACCGTTTGCCGTTCAACATGCAGCGCTACATGTCGGTGCAGAGTACGTTCATTCGCGAGACATTGCAAGAACGCGTACAGAACAGGCAGGATGCGGTGAGCCACTGGATCCAGGAACACGCTGGCCGTCATCGCGACAGGATGATTCAGCTGCAATGCTTGTTCTTGGACCGCATCAAGGAACGTCTGATTCCCGAAATCCAGAAGATGCTGGATGACGATTCCGGAAGTCATTGACAATCAACGTTTTCCGTTAAAAAATTTAGCTTGTTTATACCAAAAATGGCGTTTTTGGTACAAATTCGCTAATTCTTTTGTCTGTGATAGTGCTTTTATGTGCATATTTTTTCGTTTGTAATTGCTTATAAAAAAATGTCAAGGGATTCTTTTAAATTTTTCTGTTGATAGAATGTGAAATCCTAGGGATGTTATTTTGATTGGCAGGTTATTAAATCGGTCAATGATGGTAGCTGAGCGGGGATGAAAAAAAAATTGCCCTTTTTAGGCTTATTTTGCGCTTTTTGAAAAAAATCCAATTCCGTCCCTCGCGGTGTCGGGGGCTTTATTTAATTTTTTCGTAAGTTTTTTTGATACCCCTCGTTTTGGAATAACTGTGGAAAATACTATTGCTTTATTGGATTTGTCGTCGTCCCCTTGGCTTCGTGTCCTTGAGTACGTGCGTTCGAAATGTAATGAGTTTGGTGTAGCTTTTTTGGATGCCGTCGGTTTCGAAGGCGTGCAGGACGGGTATGCGCAGCTGACCGTTCCCGATACCTTCCGCGCGACTTGGCTCGATAGCCACTATGGAGACCTCTTCCGCAAGGCCTTCTCCGCTGTTTTGGGTTCTGAATTCGTCGACTATACTATCCGTCTCCTGGCCCCGTCCAAGGCTGTTCCCGAGATGAAACTGTCTGCTCCGGCGGTCGTGCGCCCTGTTGTAAAGGCCCATGCCCGGAAAGAAGCGAAAAACGACCTTAAACTGTATGCCCGCTTCACCTTTGACAACTTTGTCGAAGGGAGTTGCAACTCCACGGCTTTGCGCGCTTGCAAGACCGTTTCGGAAAATCCGGGCGATCCGTCTTTGAACCCGCTGTTCCTCTATGGGGCTTCTGGCCTCGGCAAGACGCATCTCTTGCAGTCTATTGCGGCCGATTTGGTGGCGAAGCGCCCCGAAATGCGTGTCACGTACTGCCATGCTGCCGATTTCCTCCGCGATTACACGGCAATCTACAAGAACCACGCCGAATCCCGGCAGTTGCAGGACAAGTTTGAACAACGGTATATGCTCTGCGATTGCCTCTTGCTCGACGATATCCAATGGATAGAGAAGGGCGAGAAGACTCTTGAAAAGCTTTTCTCCTTGGTGGCCTACCTCCGTGCTCACGGCAAACAGGTCGTCATCTCTTGCGACAGGCACCCGTCCAGTTTCTGTTCGGGCGAAGTCTCTGCGACAAACCGCAAGTCTGCTATCCCGCACATTTCCAGGACGTTCCTTGCCCAGTTAGAATCTTGCGTGGCAGTTGGGCTTGACGAACCGGACATGACGACCCGCCTGAACCTTATCGAGAAGAAGTCCGTGAATGTGCCGTTTGTGGACGGCGACCGCGAAGAAATCTGCCGGTTCCTTTCGGTGCCGCCGCGCAGTAACGTTCGTGACATCGAAGGGCTGATCAACTGGCTCAATGCCATGCACACGCTGAACGGCGTGGAACTGGATTTTGCCTGCGTCAAGCGCCTGATGGGGGAGAACAAGTCTGGAGGGGCCGCCGAAACGCTCACCGTCCGGAGCATCGCCGATACGGTTGCGTTCCAGTTCAACGTGGACTTCTTGGCTCTTGCCTCTAAGCGCCAGGATGCGGCTGCTTCGGTCCCGCGCAAGGTGGCCATGATGCTTTGCCGGGAATATACCTCCGAATCGCTTGTTTGTATCGGGGAAGCATTTAATCGCGACTATGCCACTGTGATTGCCGCCTTGAAATCCCTAAAAGTGCAGATGGAAAAGGATGACGGCCTGAGGAGGCGCGTCGAAGACATCCGCTACATGCTGGAAGCGTGATGAAAGCACTTATTACGGGTGGCGCGGGCGTCGTTGGGAAGGCGCTCTGCAGGGAACTTGAGGCGCGTGGTGTGTGTGTGCGCGTCCTTGCTCTCCCTGGCGATACTTTGGCTAGTTCGCGAATACCTTCGGGTGTGGAATTGGTTTATGGCGATGTGACAGACTTCGAGTCCATCCGCACGGCATTCGACGGTATCGACGTGGTGTTCCACTTGGCTGCGGCCTTGCTCTCGACAGTTCCGGGCGAGTTCGAACGGGTCAACGCGCAGGGGACGCGCAATGTCGTGTCTGCGTGCCAAGATGCCGGTGTCCGGCGATTGCTCTATGTGTCCAGCATTTCCGTCACTTATCCCATCCTCACGCCTTATGGCCAAAGCAAGCTTGCTGGCGAGCAGGCGGTGAAGGAGTCGGGGCTCGACTGGACCATTGTCCGGCCGACGCTTGTGATTGGCGATGGGGGCGGAGTCGAGTTCAACATGTACGCAAGGTACGTATCCCGCTTCCCGGTTTATTTCTTGCCGGGTGGGGGGCTCGCCCAGAAGCGCCCGGTCCGCAGTGTTGACTTGGTCCAGGGGATTGCTGCTGCGGGGTTGTGCGAATCTGCCGTGGGGAAGACATACGCATTGGCGGGCCCATCGTCTATGACGATGGCGCAGATGGCCGAGGCCATTCTGCGCGGGCGCGGCCTCAAGCATCGGATGATTCCGCTGCCCTGGTTCATCTGCCGTCGTTTGGCTATGCTCAAGTCGTGGATCGGTGGCCGGAAGGTCACTGCCGAGCAGGCCCTGGCCGGGTTCCTTTACGATGCAGTTCCGTCCATCGAAAGCGCCGAAAAAGACCTCGATTATCACCCAAAATCGCCTTTTGGAGCCTAAAACGCCCTTTTTTTATGAAAAAAATTTTTTTCGTGGAGCGTTTTTGTGTATATTCATAATGTAGAATTATAACACAGGCTTTATATTATGAAATTGAACTATCTTTTGGCCGGCTTCGTGGCCACCACTCTTGTTTTTTCTGGCTGTAGTTCCGATTCCGGTTCCGATGGCGGAATCGATCGCGAAGATGTTTCGTCTTCCAGTTCTTCGGAACAGTCTTCTTCTTCTTCCAAGAAGGTTTCGTCTTCTTCGGCCAAAAAGGAAATGCCCGATGGCGTGCGTGCGGCGACTCTTGACGACCTTTCCCGCAACATGCTGATTGATATCGACGGGCACGAAATTCACATGGCTGCCGGTTCCAAGCAGGGCCTGTTCTCGTTCTGGCTCCTTCGCGGCGATGGCAAGGGCCAGGCCGATACGGGCGAGGTTGTCGTGAAGAGCGACTTTGCGGATGGCGTCATCAAGTTGACCGAAGACAATGCGACAGCCTCTGTCATCACCACGCTCGAGAAGGATTTCTTCCTTTACAAGATGGCCAAGAAGATGACCATCGAGTTCACTGTGGATTCTGCGGGAACCCTGATGTATTCTGTGGACAAGGCCAAGGCTAAGGACGTCAAGTCGGAACAGGTGCCGGCGACTCAGGCGAAAATCGGAAAGTACGACGACATGGTGGGCAAGAAGCTCACTTGCAAGTCCGGCGATACGACCGATGTCTACAAGTTCTTCGAAGGCCGCTATGTCATGGAAAGTACGGCCGGCAAGAAAAATATCCTGATGGTGGGTGGTTTTGCCGATATCCATCGCGGTACTCTGCTCCTTATGCCTGAATATTTCTCCGATGGCGTGATGGCTCTGTACAAGTACTCGGTCTCTAGTGAGTTCGATCTGGATTCGCTTGGCTGCACAAGCGAGGAATTCAAGTTCAAAGCGATCAAGGCGAAGGACCTTGCCGACAACTGGTACAGCTACGACAAGGAACTCAAGCTGGATTGGAATTTCATGTTGAACGAAGACGGAACCTACAAGCTCGAAGCGTTCAGCAACACGAACGAACAGGGCAAGGGCGGTCATTGGGATATCTACGGCAACGTGCTGTTGCTGAGAGGCGAATCCTGTGTCGATCCGTCGTCTTGCGAAGTGCTTGTCATGGGCACGGTCGAAGATTTTGAAAAGGGCAAGGGATTTACCTACAAGCATTCGAGCGGAGAAGTTCCTCCGATGCCTACCGAGTGGGTGATTCAGAAATACGAAGATTAATTCTTTATGGAAAGAGCCGCTGCATTATTAAAGATTTTTATTTTCTTGAGTCTCCTGTTTTCTTCTGTCGCCTTCGCGCAGGAGGAAACCTCTTCTCCTGAAGGCTTTGTTCCCGCAGCGGAAGTTGCCGCTGAGTTGAATGTCCGCGACAGCGTGATGGCTGCACGGGAAAATTCGTGCAATGTCGAAAAGGATTCTTTGCGCACGGCGGTCGAGTCCGAGCAGGCCAAGAGCGCCAATTGGGAAAAGAGCTACAATACGATAAAGCAGGACAATTCGGTTTGCCAGCAGGCTTTGCGTGTTGCCATCAATTCGCAGACAGAGAAGGATGGCTCTAGTAAGAAGGAAGCCGCAATGATGACGTCTTCTTCCTTCTTGGGTGGAATTTTACTTGGGATGCTTTTGTTTTGGT
This sequence comes from uncultured Fibrobacter sp., assembly GCF_947305105.1. Classification (NCBI taxonomy): domain Bacteria; kingdom Pseudomonadati; phylum Fibrobacterota; class Fibrobacteria; order Fibrobacterales; family Fibrobacteraceae; genus Fibrobacter; species uncultured Fibrobacter sp. The sequence goes on from NZ_CAMZCS010000039.1 coordinate 21,071, forward strand.
TGATTTTCGATTAACAAAGAAAAGCATGAGGTTGGTATGAGAAAAAATTGCTTTATTCTGGCTGCATTCCTTGCCGCAGGAATCTCCTTTGCTGCGGAACCAGGGCCGTCTCAGACGTTCCAGATGGGCAAGCTGCTTTCCCCATTGAGCTCGGTTCCCATGAAGACTGCGGAAATCGTTGCGTATATGCCCGAGTTGAAAAAACTGTTTGTGGTGGGCGACGAGCCAATCATGGAAGTCGTTTCGCTTGACAAACCCGACAAGCCCAAGGTTCTTGGTGCGATGAAGTTGATGGGACGCGGTTCCAGCGTGAGTGTTTTCGGAGACTTTGTCGCCGTGAGCGAAATTGCCGACCCCGAGCAGGATCCGGGGTACGTCGAAATTTTCCAAATTGTCGAAGACATGCCGAGAAAGGTCGGGTCGTACAAGGTATGCGCCCAGCCGGACATGCTTACCTACACGCCCAACGGCAAGAACATTCTCGTCGCGTGCGAGGGTTCCCCGAATAAAGACATGAGCGTGGACCCGGAAGGTGCCATTGCCATATTGACTCCGGGACGTCTCAACAAGAAGGATTCCTTGTTGGTTAAGGTCAGTATTGTCAACTTCAAGAAACTCAAGGATAGTGACTTGATGGATGATGGCGTGCGCACGATTGGCACGAACCCCTATGCGCAGACGCTTGAACCTGAATATATCACGGTTTCCAAGGATTCCAAGACAGCGTGGGTGAGTTTGCAAGAGAACAACGCCATTGCGAAAATCAATATCCCTGCAAAGAAGGTTGTCGGTGTGTTCCCTCTGGGATCCGTGGACCATTCAAAGCCGGGCTTTGGGGTGGATGTGCGCAAGAATGGGAACATCAAGATTGAAAACGTGCCTGTGCACGGGTTGCGCCAGCCGGACGGAATCTGCTATTTTGAAGCCGATGGGAAACCTTATATCATTACGGCTAACGAAGGTGCCGAAAGTGATGACTTTAATGGCTGGACGGATGTGACGAACGCTTTGTCGCTGTTCGAACGCGGTCGTCTTGACGAGGACGTCTTTAACGGCGAAGCGCTCAGCGCACTCAAGACTTTGAAAATCAGCAGCACGGACTTCTGTGCCGAAGGGCAGAGGAAGTGCCCTTACGTTTACAGTTTTGGATCTCGCTCCATCAGTATCTTTGACGGGAACACTGGCGAACTTGTATGGGATTCCGGCGACAAGATTGAACAGATGCTTGCTTCGGTTGCTCCGGAATACTTCAACTGGAATTCCAAGAAGGACAAGGTCAAGATGGATGCCCGTAGCGACAACAAGGGGTGTGAACCCGAAAACGTGGTCGTGGGTATGATCGGGTCTCATCGCCTTGCCTTTGTCGGCCTAGAAAGGATGAGCGGCGTTGTCGTGTTCAACATTACGAACCTCGACAATCCGAAAATTATCGACTACTACATGGACCCGAAGGACCGTGGCCCCGAAGGCCTGCTGTTTATCCCCGAAGAACAGAGCCCGCTTCCTGGCAAGGCTTTGCTCGTCGTCGGTTACGAATACAGCAAAACCCTCACGATTTATACGGTAAAATAGGAGTGAGGTCGGTTGTGTCAGTTGTGAGTTGTCAGTTGTGAGTTGTCAGTTATGAGTTGTCAGTTGTGAGTTGTCAGTTATGAGTTGTCATTACTCATAACTCATAACTCATTACTGTTTCCGGCCATGGGTGCTTGGGATAGCGGCCGCGCAGCTCCTTGCGTACTTCTGCGTAGGTGTTTTGCCAGAATCCTGTTAAATCCCAAGTTTTTTGGATAGTGCGGAAGTTCGGTGCGAGGATGTCGTACCGGACTTTTAATTTGCCATCGGCAATTCTGTGCTCGCCGTGGAGTTGCATGAAGTCTTCGATGCGTGCCGAAATTTCGACGAGGACGCCTTCGATACTTTGTACGGACTTGCCGCTGTCGTCAATGGCGACGGCCTGGTAGCTGTACCGTGCGCGTTTGCCGTTGGGGAGTGTGTAATGGTCGGGGAAGGTCCTGTTTAGCCAGGCGAGCATGGACTTGCCGAAGTATTCCTCGACAATGTTACGGAAGCGGTCTTCGTTTATGTCGCGCAGCAAAAAGATTCCGCTCGCAAATTCGTCAAAGATCAGTTCCATGTCCTCTTCGTTGAATTCGGGCAGGCCGTATTCCGGATAGAGCTTGGCGGCAAGGCGCATCTTGATGAGTTGCGTCTGCATTTGCTCGGTGAGATAGCGGCCACTCCAGTTTTCCTTTTCAATCTTTTCTCGCCAGGCGTTGACGGTGAGTTCCTTGAGCTTGGCAAGCACCTTGGGCGAGGCTTCTTGCGGGATGATTTCCTTGCGGGAAAGTTCTGTGGTGGTGCCGTCGGCATTTTCGGTTTCGCTGATTTCTACGCCGATGAACCGTTCCTGGCCGCTGCGCCACAGGAGCTCGTAGCGTGTCTTGGCGGTGTTCCCGCCGAGCATGTCCTGGGTGATGGGGGCGTACAGGTTGACCTTGAGTTCGGACTTGCTGCCGCCGCCGGTGCGTAACATCGTTAGCGCCAAGATGGCGTAGGGCGGCTCTGCGACTTGCAGGCGGATGATGTTCTGGTTTGCAAGTTTGTATGCGGAACCGCTTGGTGTGGCGAGCCTGTCGGGGAAGGCCTTGAGGAGACTTTGAGCGACGAGGCGTGAAGTGTTGGAATGGGTAGAATTGTCATTGCGCGTCTCGTTAGAGGCGTGGCAATCTATTCTCTCGTCTAACCCATCGCGGTAGTCCCGCAGTTGCCGGAGTGTAAAACTTACTTCGCGCGGGACGTTGATGCTCTTGGCGAGCGTGTCGGTGGCGAGTGTGAGGATGTCTTGCGACACCTTGGATTTCTGCAATGTCTCGGTGCCGGAATGGACCCAGGCGAGAGCGGCTAGCAAAAGGTCGGGGAGGTCGGCCTGGCTTTGTGCCGAGGCGAGAAGCAGGGCAAGCGGGATGCTTGAAACCGGCGTGCGGATGGCCTTGAGCCCGAGTTCCGTGATGGAGCCCTCCTTGAGCATCCCGAAACCTTCGAGTAACTTTGTGGCGGCCTGTGCGCGCGCTTCCGGAATGGGGGTGGGTAGTTCTAGTTGAGATTGCTTTGCTTCGCTCGCAATGACATTGTTGGAGGCGTCATTGCGAGCCTCGTTAGAGGCGCGGCAATCCAGTCCGAATTCAAGCGCTGCTTTCTGCAACAGCAGTTCCGACGGCTCGATTTGCAATACTTCGGGCACGATTCCCCTGGGCATGCGTGTCTCGGAATCCTCGCTCCAGAGGCGGATGGCGCAGCCGTTCTGTGTACGGCCGCTACGGCCGCTGCGTTGGATGGCGTTCTGCATTGAGATGGGCATGGTGCGCAGCACGTTCACCTTTTCGCTATCGTCGTAGAGGCTTACGCGTTCGATACCGCTGTCGACGACTCCGGTGACATTCGGGACGGTGATGGAGGTCTCTGCGATGTTCGTGGTGAAGATGACGCGCGGGCGTTCGGTGATTTCGAAGATGCGATCCTGCGTTTCGCGGTCTTGCCCGCCGTAGAGTTCCAGGAATTCGGCGCAGCTGTTGCCTAGCGCTTCGGCGGCGGCGCTGTGGCAGCGGGCGATTTCGGCCTTGCCCGGGAGGAATACCAGCGTGGTCTGCCAAATGTTGTTGCGGTAGAGTGTCCGGAGAGCCCGCACCACTTCGGCGTCAATGCCTACGCCCGAAACGAGCGAATTGCCCGTGGCGGGGGCCTGGTGGATAATTTGTACGGGAAACAGCGGGTGTCCGAGGCTTAGGCACTTGACGCCGAGAACCGCCTCGAGTTCCTCGCGGTTCAGCGCCGCCGACATCACCGCCACTCTTGGCAAGGTCCCTGAGCCTGCCGAAGGGCCGCTCACCTCTCGTCTAAGCAAATACCCGAACAGCAAATCCATGTCGGCCTTGCGCTCGTGGTACTCGTCGAACACGACCCAGTCGGCGTCCATCTTGCCGTGCAGCAGTTCTTGCAAGAAGTTACCATATGTCTGGAAGAGAATGCGCGTGTCGGCACTCTTGCAGCTGTCTTGCCTGAACTGGTAGCCGACTGTCTTGCCGCAGGGCTCGCCGTGGAGTTTTGCCGAGAACTGCGCGAGCGAGAGTGCCGCGATGCGGCGGGGCTGCAACACGACAACGCGCCCCTTGCAGTGCTTGCTTAAAAAATAGGGGATGAACAACGACTTGCCCGAACCCGTGGGCGCTTCGATAAGCAAGTTGCGCGACGAATCAAGCGCCGCTTCCAGCTTGGATTCTTCTTCAGCGAGGGCTAAATCGTTATAGGTCATGATGGATGAGGTGTGAGGTCGCTCCTCTTACAGAGGAGCTTTGAGGTGTGGGCACGGTTTCTTGGCAGAAACCTTTGAGAAAAATGGCTCCTTCATGTTTTTTTTGCTCAGAGCGAATGAAATGAGCGGCCTCATAGCTCAGAGGCGCAAAGCGCCGGCCTCGCTGCTACCTCGGGTATTTGAGCTTATCGCCGGTGGCGGCGTCCATGTAGGGCGGCTTGCCTTCGCGGAACTTCTGGTTGATGACGAGGTTCTCGATACGACGACGCAGTCCCTGTTCCGTCTTGCAGAAGAAGTACACGACCTTGTTCGTGCCGGGCACGAGGAACATGGCGAGCTTGTACTTTTGCTTGACGGCACGGCGGAAGAACATCATGTCTTCTTTCTTGGGGATGACGAGGTTGCTGCCTTCCTTGGTTTCGCAGATCATGTCGGCATCGGCGAGCAGGGCTTTGGACTTCTGCTTGAGGGCGGCGAAGTTCGGCTCGGTGTTCTTCTTGATGGTTTCGAGGCTGAACGCTCCACCACCTTCCTTGAGGGCCTTGCGGACTCCGCGGAATGCGAAGATGGCGAGGACGATGACAACCAGTGCAATCAGGTACGGCCAGTAGTTGGCAAGAAAATCTAACATAGGGACCTCGGGGGTTCTGTTTTACGCACGCAAATATAGAAAAAAGGGAGGAGGGGCTAGAATCTAGGGGCTAGGGAAAGACAAGATAAACGATACTAGGCACTTTAGTGCCTTAGTAGAGTTATCCTCTATGAGGAGAACGCCGCTGCGCGGCTACAGACGAGACAAAAAGTAGACAGTAGGAAGTGGTTGGTGGTTAGTGTTTGTCATTGCGAAGGGCGAAGCCCTGAAGCAATCTCCGTTAGAGAATCTAGAGGT
>NZ_CAMZCS010000040.1 GCF_947305105.1 uncultured Fibrobacter sp.
GAGAGTATTACATGATTGACTTCGAATATTATAACCCGGCAAAGATTGTTTTTGGAAGTCGCTTCAACTCGTTTACAGCGGAGATTTTATCAAGACGCTCGGCATCTACGACGTAATCAAGGATGCTGTTAAGGAACTCGGGATTCGTTTTTCCGAAAACGGGAATGTGGTTCCGAATCCTTCGATTGACTTGGTGCGCGAACTCGTGAAGCAGGGCAAGGAAAACCAGGTGGACTTTGTGCTCGCGGTCGGTGGAGAAAGTTCTATTGATACGGCGAAGGCATGGCAGTTGTCACCGTCGCTTGGACAAAGTATTTGGCGCGATGGCTGCACGCGCAACGCGTAACGGCAAGGTCGGACACTACGTGCCGCTGGATGCCGCAGCAATCAAGGATATCTTGAAAATCGCGTTGTAATAAAAAACTTCATCAAAAAACAATAACAAAAACGGTGCTTACGCACCACACGGAGAGTATAAACAATGGCAAGAGTACATTTAAAACAACCGAATGAATTGACTGGCGAAGCAAAGGCGGCTTACGAAAAGTTGGATGCTGCTGGCAAGGTGACCAACATGAAGTTGGTAATGCTCCAGGATTACGGTATCTACAAGGCTTTCATGGGCTGGTACGATGCTTGGGAAAGTCTCGAAAAGACGGTGGGTCTGCGTGCTGCAACGATTTTTGCACACTCGGTTTCTACGACGAACGGCTGCCTTCTTTGCTCGCTGTTCTTCATTAGCGACCTGAAGGCTCTGGGTCTCGATCCGAACAACTTCGAAACTTCGGAAAACGAGAAGCTTTTGCAGCAACTGGGCCAGCAGATCGTGAAGGATCCGACTAAGGTTCCGGACGAACTTTTCGAAGGCCTCCGCAAGTTCTATACCGACGAACAGATCATCATTATCGTGGGCTTTGGCGCCCAGATGCAGGCGACGAACAACTTCAATTCTGTCTTGGGCGTCGACGTCGACAAGCGTCTGTTGCCCTTGAAGGAATTGTTCAAGCCGGCAACTTGGAGAGAAAATATCAAGTAATTTGTACTCTCCGTACAACCTGGCGCTCCTGGAAATATTCGAAGTCCATTTTCAGGGGCGTCTTTTTTTGAACCTTTTCACGGAGACAGAATGAATTTTGTACTGACGATTTCAGGATTCCTGATTGCTTTTTTGGTGAACTTACTTTTTCCGCAGGTAGCCGAGAATGTGCGAATCAAGGAATATGTTTTTGGCGGGTTTACGGTTGACGACAATTTGGCGTACCGTTTGGTTTTGCTCGCCATTATTGCCTATTACGCTGTTTACGCGGTAGTGCTGTTTGTCCACAAGGCGAGAGCCGATAAGGTGACTAAATTTTTTGCGGGCGCGAAGTTTCGTTTTGCAGTTGGCTTGGCGCTTGCCGCATGGGATATTCTTGGAACCAAGTTGCTGTTTTTACCGCAGCCATTCTTTCCGGGGCCTGCGATTATTATGGACGCCTTTATTGGCGATACCAAATTCATTTGGCAGAATACGCTTTATTCGCTGCGCCTTTTCGTGGCCGGATTTTCGGTGGGCGTGGTGACGGGTGTGTTGACTGGTGTGCTGATTGGTTGGTATCCGAAGGCTCGTTACTGGATTTTGCCGGTGCTCAACATTTGCGGCGTGATTCCGGCGGTGGCGTGGATGCCTTTTGCCTTGACGCTTTTCCCGACTTCGTTTGCGGCGGCGACTTTCTTGATTGCGATTTGCTCCTGGTTCCCGGTGGCGACCATGACGGCCGACGGGGTGCAGGGTACGCCGAAGTCGTTGTTTGAACTTTCGCGCACTTTTGGCGCGGGGCAGCTGTACCAGATTTTCCATATTGCGATTCCCCATGCAATGCCGCAGATTTTTACGGGCATTATGACGGCGGCTGCGTTTGGCTTTACTACGCTCGTGATGGCCGAAATGATGGGGCAGCCGGGCGGTCTTGGCTATTACATTAACACTTCAAAAGTCTGGAGCGCTTATTACAAGGTGTTTGCGGCGATTGTCGTGATGGCTGTGCTGTTCTCGGCGATTTTGAAGGTGGTTGGCGTGGTGCAGCGTTATGTGCTTCGCTGGCAGAAAGGCGTTGTGCGATAGGAGGCTTTGATGACGGATATTTTAGATAAAGAAAAAATCTTGAAGATTCGCGATGTAAACCGCTCCTTCATCGATGAACGCACGGGCGAACCGCGACAGATTTTGAAAGATATCAATCTTTCTGTTTTTGAGGGCGAATTCATTTCGATTCTGGGTGCATCGGGTTGCGGCAAGACGACGCTTTTGCGCTTGATTGCAGGACTCGATCCTGTTCAAGATGGCAAGATTATTCTTGATGGTGAACCGGTGCATGGGCCAGATTCCAAGCGTGGTTACGTGTTCCAGCAGGGTTGCCTTTTCCCGTGGCTCACGGTAGAAGATAACATCGCGATGGGTCTCAAGATTCGCGGCGTTTATAAACAGAATAAGGACAAGGTTCACGAAATTATTGAGAAAATCGGTCTTGGCGGATTCGAGAAGAATTTTCCGCACCAGATTAGTGGCGGTATGGCGCAGCGCGTGGCAATTGCGCGTGCGTTGATTAATGATCCTGAAATCTTGTTGCTTGATGAACCCATGGGGGCGCTGGATTCGTTTACCCGTGCTGACATCCAGAACTTGCTTTTGGAGCTTCGCAAGGAACGCAACACCACCATGATTCTGGTGACGCACGATATTGACGAAGCGCTTTATTTGTCTGATCGTATCGTGATTATGACGCCGCGTCCGGGGCGCATTAGCGAGGTGCTTGAAATTCGCGACAGCTTCCCGCGTGAAAGAGGCTCGGCGCAGTTCCTGGAAAAGCGTCGCAACATCTTGGAACGCTTTAATTTGGCGCGTTCCAATACTGCACCGGAATACATCATTTAATCAACAAGGAGTTATATATGAAACAGTACAAAATATTTGTTATTGCGAATCTGATTTTCGGCATTTTGCTGATTGTCCTTACCAAAATGATCCTGCCTGTTTGTCACCCGATGGGCGGTGGCGTAATGCGTTGCGGTACGTCAACAACGGTTGACGCCGTTTTGGGACTTGTCTTGTTGGTAATTGCCGTTTTGGCGGCAAGGTTCCTTAAGAAAAAGGCTCATGTCATTCTTTCTGTGTTATCGCTTGTGGTGGGTATTTTTGTTTCACTGGTACCAACAGTGATTGTGGGAACATGCCCGCACGCACATATGGCATGCCACGCAGTAACAGCCCCCGTGCTTGCCGTTTTTGGGGTGCTGATTGCGCTTTTTGCAACGCTGAATTTGATTTTCTTGAAATTGAGGAGGCGAAATGAACAAGACGAACATTGATTTAATTATTGAAAATTATTTGCGAAACCCCTTTAGAAGTTTTGGGCTTTCGCTTTTGATTGCCTTGCTCGCTTCGGTGCTTTTGGTGGGCGGGCTTTTGTCGTTTTCGCTTTCAAAGGGCCTGAATCGCCTTTCGTCTCGCTTGGGTGCCGACGTCATCGTGATTCCCCAGGGGAGCGAAATCAACGACCAGACTGTACTTTTGCAGGGAGATTCCAAGTATGCCTATTTGCCGCAGGGCTCGCTGGAATTTATTCGTGGCCTTGACGGCATAGAAATTGCGACGCCGCAGTATTTTTTGACCACTTTGAATTCTAGCTGCTGCGAACAGAAAGTCATGATTATCGGTTTCGAGCCGGCTTCTGATTTTGTGATTCAGCCTTGGATTCACGAGGTCCTTACGGATAAACTCCCTAAGGGTGCTATCGTGGTGGGCAGTGAAATTAGCGTGGGCGAGAAAAGGACTGTCAGGTTCTTTGACCATGAATACCCTGTGGCGGCCACCCTTGAACCGGTCGGCAACAAGTTGGACCAGGCCGTTTTTGTTGATGTGGCGACACTTGCCGATATCCGCGAGGCAGCTAAGGCCAAGGGCGTGATTTTCTTGCATCAGGATGTCAAATCCGAAGGTTCGGATTCGCCGATTTACTCCAGCGTTTTAATTAAATTGCGCGCAGGGGCTGATATCGAGCGCCTCTCTCGAGAAATTCATACCCGCTTTGACGGCGTGCAGATTCGCACCCGCAAAGATTTGTTCTCGGGTCTTGAAAAGTCGGCGAACTTCTTGCAGATTGTGGTGTGGTCAATCGTGGCCCTTTTCCTGGTGATTGCGGTTGCCGCGATTGTGATTTCGTTTTCACTTTCGACTCGCGAACGCAGGCGTGAATATGCGCTTTTGCGAATTGTGGGCTATGCCCGCAAACGTTTAAGGACTCTTGTGCTGGGCGAATCGCTGCTTGTGTCGGCGGTAGGAACGTACATTGGCTTGCTGCTTTCGAGCGTGGCGTTTTTCACTTTTAAAATTTGGATTGGCGAACATGTCGGGGTTCCATTTATTGTCCCTGCAACTGTCGAAATTGCAGGTGTTTATGCGGTTGTGATTTTGCTTTTGCATTCGGTGGGACCGGTGGCGGTTTTCGGCGTGGCAAATAAGGTGAGCAATATTGATGCCTACGCCGCTTTGAGGGAGGTAGAACATTGATTTTAAACGTCTCTAATTTATATAAAACTTATACCCGCCGCGGCGAAGAATTCAATGCCGTCGAAGATGTTGAATTTTTTGCCTGGTCCGGCGATTTCTCGGTGATTTATGGTGAATCGGGAAGCGGAAAGAGTACGTTTCTTTCTCTGCTTTCGGGAATCAGTCGCCCTAGCAAGGGTTCCGTGATTTTTAATGGTGCCGATTTTGCGAATCTTTCGGATGACGCAATCTCAGCCGTTCGAAACGAGAAGATTGGCTACATTCCGCAAGAAGCCGTTTTTTTGCCGCAATTTAGCGTGCTTGAAAATATTTTCTTGCCGCGGGCGATTCGCGAGGGCAATAAGGTTGAGGTGAGGGATATTTCGGAATTGCTCGATATTGATATTCATTCAAAACTCGAAACTCTCGGCATTGCCCATTTGGTGAATGAAATGCCGGCAGAACTTTCGGGCGGTGAACTCAAGAGGGCCGCTATTGCGCGTGCCCTTGTTAACAATCCCGATATCGTGATTGCTGACGAACCGACCAGCAACCTTGACGAAACCAATGCCAAGATTGTCTTTGACCTTTTGGCGGAACTTGCGCAGTCGGGAACGTCGGTACTTGTGGCTACCCATGATCCTCGCGGCTTCAAGTATGGCGACCGCATTTACACCATGCACAAGGGAAGACTCTTGCCGAACGGTGAATCTGATTACGGCGGATTATAAATAAATCAATATTAAGTGATGTTGCCCTCGACTCGGTCGGGGGCATTTTCGTTATAAAAATTTTTGATAATTCCACATAAAAACAAAGTATTAGAAAAACTGTAAGTCCCTTTCTATTTTTCGCATTGAAATTTATAAGGAGAGTGATTCACATGTCAATTAATGCATCAAAAAAATCAAGTAAAATTTCAACAGATGTTACAAATCCGGCAAATTGGAATTTCGGCACCAAGTGCCTGCAGGCGGGCTGGAAGCCGAAAGTGGGCGAACCTCGCGTATTGCCGATTTTCCAGTCAACCACTTACAAGTACGAAGATGTTGACGAAGTAGAACGTCTTTTCTCGTTGAAACAATCGGGCAACAAGTACACGCGTACGGGCAACCCGACGGTAGCCGCTTTTGAAGCAAAAATTACCGAGTTGGAAGGCGGTGTGGGCGCTGTCGCAACAGCTTCGGGACAGTCGGCCGTATTGCTCGCAATTTCGAATTTGGTGAAGGCAGGCGATCACATTGTGGCTTCTAAGGCGGTGTATGGCGGAACCTACACGCTGCTTGATATTCGACTTTCTAAGCTCGGTGTCGAAACGACTTTCATTGACCCGGAAGCGCCTATTGCAGAACTTCGTAAGGCGTTCCGCCCGAATACAAAATTGGTCTTTGGCGAAACGATTGGAAACCCGGCGCTTGGCATTCTGGATTTCGAAAAGTTCTCGAAGCTTGCCAAGGAATTCGACGTGCCGTTCCTTGTGGACAACACCCTTGCAACACCGTTCTTGGTAAAGCCCTTGAAGCATGGGGCAAATGTCGTCATTCATTCTGCAACCAAGTACATTGACGGTCATGCCATCGCCTTGGGCGGTGTCGTGATTGATGGAGGCAATTACAACTGGAATAATGGAAAGTTCCCGGATCTTGTCAATCCCGATGCGCAGTACGCGAATACTTCTTACACTGAAAAATTCGGCCGCGCTGCCTACATTGTCAAAGCCCGCGCCCAATTTTTGCGCGATTTCGGTGCCGCACAGAGCCCTTTCAACGCGTTCCTTTTGAACTTGGGCCTTGAAACGCTCCATTTGCGTATGCCGCAGCACAGTTCTAATGCCTTGGCCTTGGCCGAATACCTTTCCAAACATCCGGCAGTAAACTGGGTCAACTATCCGGCGCTCAAATCTAGCCCGAATAACAAGCGCATTCGTAAGTATTTCGATTACCAGGGCGGAAGCGGCGTGCTGACCTTTGGCCTCAAGGGAGGCAAGGCTGCCATTCGCTCGTTCGTGAAGGCTTTGAAAGTCGCTGCCTTGGTGGTGCATGTGGGCGATGCTCGCACAAGCGTGCTGCACCCGGCAACGAGTACGCATTCTCAGCTTTCGCCGAAGGATAGGCTTGCTGCAGGAATTCCTGATGACATGATTCGCGTGTCCGTCGGTATCGAAGATCCGCGCGACATTATCGCCGATTTCGAACAGGCCATTAAGGCAAGTAAACATTAAAACATTGTCAACTACAGGAGTTTATAAATGAAGTTAGTCCAAACATTTTTATCGTTCGCAGCCGCTTTTACTTTGGGATTTGCACTCATCGCCTGCGAAGAAGAAAAAACTGAAAAAAACGCCGCTACCAATGAACCCGCTTTTAAATACGGTTCTGTCGAAATTCCCGTTTCCGATGGAACCCTTTGCATTGCGCCGTTCTTTGTCGCTAAAGAAAAAGGCTTCTTCGCCAAGGAAGGTGTCGATGTGAAATTCGTGTCGGCAAATGCGGAAACCCGCAAAATCGGCCTCAACAACGGAACGTATCCGATTACGAACTCCGACTTCGCCTTTTTCCAGTCCGTCGAAAACGGCGTGAATATCAAGGTGGTCGAAGGATTCCACGTCGGATGCATTCATTTGCTCGTCAAGAAGGGCTCGCCGATTCGCTCCGCGCAGGATTTGAAGGGCAAAAAGATTGCCGTGAACGCCATTGGGGCAACCCCGCACCAGGCCGCAACACTTTGGCTTGAAGCAAACGGAGTCTCAGCCATAAACGATGTGCAGTTCTTGCCCTACGCCGATGGCAACTTGGCGCTCGAAGCCTTGGAACGCGGGCAGGTTGAAGCGGTTTCACTTTGGGACCCGCTGGGAAGCCTTGCCGCTGTTGACGGCCGCGCCGACGTACTGATGGATTTGGCGACTGACCCTGTTTTTGCAGGCCGCTATTGCTGCTTCTATTATGTTTCGGGCATCCTTCTGGAAAAGGAACCGGAAAAGATCAAGGCTCTCCTTCGCGCTCTCGAACAGGCGCACACCTGGATCAGCGAACACCCGGAAGAAACCGTGGAACTCATGCAGGCAGGCAAGCACTCCGCCATCGAAGACAAGGAATTCGCAACCGCACTCATCAAGTCTTACGAATACCAGTCTCCTGAACAGAAAATCAAGAGTGGCCGCAACTTGAAAGCCGACTTGCACTACTTTGCAGACCTACTGCATAAAGTCGGATACTTGCAGCTGAATGCCGACGAATTCACCGAAAAAATCTATCGCGAAGTCGACTGGCATAAGTAATAATTTGTACTCCTAAATTCCTGTGCACTACTCTCCGCGCAGGTACCCCTCGGCAACACATGTTGCCGGGGGTGTTTTTATGTATGGAATATAGGTGTGCGGGCCATAATAAAAAAGGCTCGTCGTTTGACGAGCCTTAATCTTTTTGCTAGAGAGAATTCGCTTATGCTTTGGCGAGTTTCTTCAAAGTTGCAGCCTTGTCCGTCTTTTCCCAAGTGAAGCGAGCGCCGGTGCGGCCGAAGTGGCCAAGCGCTGCGGTAGCCTGGTAACCGGGCTTCTTCAAATCGAGCATCTTCACGATGCCTGCCGGAGAAAGGTCGAAGACCTTCTTCACGATTTCTTCAATCTTGCGGTCATCAATCTTGCCGGTCTTGAACGTATTCACCAGCACGGACACCGGCTTGGAATAACCGATGGCGTAAGCGAGCTGTACTTCGCAACGGTCTGCGAGGCCTGCGGCGACAATATTCTTTGCCACATAGCGTGCGGCGTAAGCAGCGCTGCGGTCAACCTTGCTCGGGTCCTTGCCGCTGAATGCACCACCACCGTGACGGCCCATGCCGCCGTAGGTGTCCACGATAATCTTACGACCGGTCAGGCCGCAGTCACCGTGCGGGCCACCAATCACGAACTTGCCCGTCGGATTGATGAGGAAGCGAGTTTTCTTGTCCAAAAGCTTTGCCGGAATCACCTTCTTGATAAGCTTTTCGATGATTTCCTTTTCGATGGTAGAATGCTTGAGTTCCTTGCCGTTCACGAATTCATCGTGCTGGGTGCTGACCACCACGGTATCGACGCGCACGGGCTTGTCGTTTTCGTCGTATTCGACAGTCACCTGAGATTTTGCATCGGGGCGGAGCCACTTGATTTTGCCGGATTCGCGGAGGTTCTGGATTTCTTCCATGAGCTTGTGGGCGAGGCTAATCGGAAGCGGCATCAGTTCCTTGGTTTCGTTCACGGCGTAACCGAACATCATGCCTTGATCGCCTGCGCCCTGCTTGTCATCTTCCTTGCCTTCGGCAGCCTTGGCGTCAACACCCTGAGCAATATCGGGAGACTGCTTGTCCACTGCAACGAGCACGGAGCAACCCTTGTAATCAAAAGCGAGTTCCGGGTTCACATAACCAATGCTTTTAATAGTCTTGCGTGCAATCTGCTGGTAATCGATAACTGCTTTAGTGGTAATTTCGCCAGAAATCACGACGAGACCGGTGTTGGCGAGCGTTTCGCAAGCCACGCGGCTGTTCGGGTCTTGGGCGAGGCAGGCGTCGAGAATTGCATCCGAGATCTGGTCGCAAACTTTGTCGGGGTGTCCCTTGGACACGGATTCAGAAGTAAAGAGATAATGTGCCATTGTATAAGGCTCCTTTTGTTAACAGCACCGAAAAGAACGTCGCATTTTTGAGCATTCCCAAGCGCTGAAAAAACGTGGTTTGAATTTCTATGCATAAATCTACATAAATGCATAAACCTTGTCAAGAAAAAACAGGCTTTTTACTTATACAAAAAATTGATAGCAAGTGCTAGAAATTTTGTATTGGACGCGGCTATAGTCCACATCTATATTTGCACTCAAAAAAAGTGAGGCAACCTATAAATGAGTATTTTAGTTGATGTTAAAAAGTATCTGGCTTTAGAAGAAGCACCGAAACATGTTCAAGATTACCTTTCCGTGGCTGTAACGGACCACGCCTATTTGCCAAAGACCGAAGATACTACTAGCGATTGGGTGGCCTACATCGCGGCACCTGCATTCAAGCTGATTCGCGAAAACTTGGGGCACGATGTGGAAGCGTTCGCTTCAATCGGAACGGGTTCCGGCATCGATGTCTTGACGGGCATTGAACTTTTGGGCGCCAAGCGCGTAGGTTTTACCGACTTGCTGGAAAGCGTGGTGGACGCCGCGGCCGAAAATATCAAGAAGAATTTGAAAGATGCAGATTCGGTTGAGTTGGAATTCGGTGCAGGCGACTTGTTACAGCCTCTTCAAAACGGCAAGCGCCGTTACGATGTGATTTACGAGAACCTGCCCAATGTTCCGCTAACAGATAACACCAAGATTGAAGACAAACGAAATAGCGGCCATTACCTGGAAAAGCGCGTCGAAGTGATTCCGGAATTCGTGCATGAACAGATGCTGGATTTGCATTATCTGGCGCTTAAGCAGGCTCGCGATTACTTGGCTGAGAAGGGTGCCGTTTATTCAACACTCGGTGGCCGCGTGCCGCTCAGTGCGTTTATCAAGCTCGGCGAATTGGCGGGCCTTTCTTCTGAAATCTTCACGTATTCCTGGAAGGTGCAGGCGGAACCCGAAGACGTGATTTCGGGTTATGCCGCACAAGAAAAGGCGGGGCTCGGGCCGTTCCGATTCTACCGCGCAAGCGACTTGCAAAAAGCATTCGCCGATATTTCGGTGAAGGAATCCGGCAAGAACGCTTTCGAAATCGAGAAGTCGCTGGAATCTTCGAAGCTTACTGCTAAAGAAGCTTACGAAGCATTCCTAAAGGGCGAAGTGATCGGCCATACGGTTGCCGTACTGAAATCAAACTTGAAGTAAAACGAGTGTATTTTGATGCAAGATTTTATCGCCCGTTTAATTGAAGAATCGAAGCGATTTCTGAATGAACGCGCCCAAATTGACGATGATATCGGTCAAGAGGCAGCCAAGTTTGTAGTGCGTGAAATCCCTGCCCCGAGTGGAACTTTCGAAAAAAGCGATTCTCCGCTGATTCGCTGGATTGAGGAGGCGATTCAATTTGGCAGCCCCGAAACGAAGCGCATGCTGAAAGCGTTAAAGCCCGCACTCCCTTTTTTGCCGTGGAAATACAATTACGAACCTCGCACCGATATGCCTGATTTAGGAAACCGTATGGGCTGGGGAGAAATCCTCGGGCCCGAAGCGCCGTATCACGACGAGCATTTTTGTTTCGGATTTACGCTTCTCGGAAAGAATACTTTGTATCCGGCGCATTACCACCCTGCCACGGAACTTTATGTGGTGCTTTCGGGCCTTGCCGTTTGGACATTAGACGGCGTTTCAAAAGTCCGCGGTCCCGGAGAATTTATTCTGCACCCGTCGAACCATGTACATTCAATGCAAACAAGGGATGAGCCTCTACTCGCACTTTACACATGGAGCGGCGAAGATGTCGTGACGCTCTCGAAGTACGTGTAATTGAGACATTAAACCTTTTTAGTTGCACAGGCTCGCGAGTATCTGCACTGCTTTTTGCATGCCCGCTTTATCTACCGACGAGTAGTTCACGACAAACTTGTGCTGCGATGGCTTTGCCTCAAAATAATACTCCGAAAGAGCGCGGATGTTTACCCCACGGAATCGGGCGCGGTTGCAGAATTCTATATCAGAACATTTCGTGTTCACTTCCAAGATAAAGTGGAGCCCGGCATCTTCTTCGTAAATTCGGGCGGCATTTGAAAGTTTGCTCTTGCGGATAGCCGACAGGAGCATATCGCGCTTGGCCCGGTACAGGTTGCGCATGCGGTTGATGTGCGTCTCGTAGTAACCGAGATCGATGAATTTTGCCATCACATACTGATCCAGGTTCGAAACCGTACACGAATAGAACGAAAGTTTGTTATGGAATTTCTCGACAAGATGCGGCGGGAGCACCATATAACTGAGGCGAATCGCAGAAGTCATCGTTTTGGAAAAGGTGTTCAGGTAAATCACCTTTTCGGTGACATCGATGTTCTGTAATGCGGGGATGGGCTTTCCGGTCATGCGGAATTCGCTGTCATAGTCATCTTCGACGATGTAGCGATTGGGAGATTCGGCAGCCCAACTGAGCAGGCGATAGCGTTCGCCGACGGGCATCACCATCCCTGTCGGAAAATGGTGCGCTGGGGAAATATGCACGACATCGACGTCTGATTTCTTGACAGAATCTACGAAGCTTTCCGCCGCAATGGGAATGTGATTCACCTTGACACCGTATTGGCTATACAGTTTTGATATTTTACTCCATCCCGGGTCTTCTACGCCATAGCACTTGTCAAATCCGAGCAATTGTACTAGCAAGCCATAAAGGTAATCAGTTCCGGCACCAATGACAATCTGTTCTGGCGACACCTGGATATTTCTGAATTCGCGGAGCATGCGGGCAATGGCTCGGCGAAGTTCTAGCGAGCCCATTCCCGGAGAAACTTGCAGCAAATCATTTTGCCTTTCGCAAAGGACCTCGCGAGTGATTTTTGCCCAAGTGGTAAAGGGGAACGCCTCAATATCGGAACCGTTGCTTGCGAAATCGGCGACATATTTCGGGTTGATATGTTCTGACTCGTCGGAGTGTTCTGCGCGGAGCCTGCGCGTGCGGGGTTTCTTGCGGTTCCGATGGACTTGCGCATTAGCCGCGGCATTTATGTCTGCGACAAAGAAGCCTTTTTTAGGGAGCGAGTAAATGTAGCCTTCGGCGAGGAGCTGGGCGTAAGCGTTTTCAACCGTCACGACGCTAATGCCAAGATTCTGCGCGAGGTTGCGTTTGGAAGGGAGCTGTTCTTCAGCAAGGACGTTTCCGCTTACGATATCTTTTTTGATGCATTGGTAAAGGTAATGGTAGAGGCTATTTGCTCCCGCCTTGGACATATCGTAAGTGAACATGAAACTGACCTTATTGAATTTGTAAATCTGATATTAAACTGACCTTATAAAAATAGTAAAAAACTGAATATTGTGCAGGTCAAGCGAATGTTTTAAATTACAGCCTGAAATTAAACCATTCCACAACCAAGGAGATTTACATGTCTGACCAGAATCGTTACGAACTCAACAAAAACCTAGCCCAAATGCTCAAGGGTGGCGTCATTATGGATGTGACTACCCCCGAACAAGCCAAAATTGCCGAAGCCGCTGGGGCCGCCGCCGTGATGGCATTGGAACGCATCCCTGCCGATATCCGTGCCGCGGGTGGCGTATCGCGCATGAGCGACCCCAAGATGATTAAGGGTATTCAGGACGCAGTTTCAATACCCGTAATGGCCAAGTGCCGCATCGGTCATTTTGCCGAAGCGCAGATTTTGCAGGCTATCGAGATTGACTACATTGACGAAAGCGAAGTGCTTTCTCCTGCCGACGATATTTTCCACATCAACAAGCGCGAATTCAACGTGCCGTTTGTCTGCGGCGCGAAGGACTTAGGCGAAGCGCTGCGCCGAATCGAAGAAGGCGCATCGATGATCCGTACCAAGGGGGAACCGGGTACGGGCGACATCGTCCAGGCCGTACGACACATGCGCCTGATGAACCAGGAAATCGCTCGCATTTCGAGCATGCGCGAAGACGAACTCTTTAATCGTGCCAAGGAACTCCAGGTGTCGTACGACCTGGTGCGCTTCGTTCACGACAACAAGAAACTCCCCGTGGTGAACTTCGCTGCCGGTGGTGTTGCCACCCCCGCCGATGCCGCCCTCATGATGCAGCTCGGTGCCGAAGGTGTTTTCGTAGGTTCTGGAATCTTCAAGTCGGGCAACCCAGCCAAGCGTGCCGCCGCCATCGTACAGGCCGTCACCAACTATACCGATGCAAAGCTCATCGCCAAGCTTTCTGAAGACTTGGGCGAAGCCATGGTCGGTATCAATGAACAGGAAATCGCACTGCTGATGGCCGAAAGGGGGAAATAATGAATATTGACAAGCCGCAAATCGGCGTGCTAGCGGTACAGGGGGCATTCATCGAACATGAACGCATCCTCAAATCGCTGGGTGCCGAAGCATTTGAAATTAGGCAGTTGCGCGATCTGAACCGACATTTGGACGGTCTTGTGCTCCCCGGTGGCGAAAGCACCGTGCAAGGAAAACTGCTCCACGATTTGGGGCTTTTCGAGCCTCTTCGAAAAAAGATTGTCGAAGGCCTGCCTGTGCTTGCAACATGTGCCGGCGCAATCCTCCTTGCCGAAAAAATTGCAGGCGAAAACAAGGCGCATTTCGCGACACTCCCCGCCATTATTCGCAGGAATGCTTACGGAAGGCAGCTCGGCAGCTTCTTTACGGAAAACGAAGTCGCGCACGTCGGAAAGGTCCCGCAGACCTTTATTCGCGCGCCCTTTTTTGAATCGGTCGGCGAAGGCGTCGAAATCCTTTCACGTACGGCAAGCTCAAATAGAGCCGACGCAACAGAGCAAATCGTTGCCGTTCGCTACAAGAACCAGATTGCACTTTCGTTTCACCCGGAACTCAATAGCGACACGAGCATTCACCAGTATTTCTTGAAGTTAGTGGGATGATTCACTTTCCACTTGCCAGGTGAAGCCAGCCGCCTCGATGGTGCGGAAGGTCTCTTCTAGGCTCTGGCCACCTTCGGTGAGGTAGCCTGACGCAAAAATAGAGTCGGCTACCTTGAAGAGCGTCTTCTTCAGGTTGTCGATTCGTTCTTTTTCATCTTGCGGATGCGTTCGGCCAATTTTTCGATATCGTCGTCTGCAAAACGGATGCCGCTAAGTCCGATACAGTGCCTCGCCAAATGCATTTCGTCAACGAGATCGTTGTCGCCATACAGCTTTTTGTCTTCTACATAACGATACTTTTCAATCGGTGCTTCGGAATCGCGGGACTGGGCGCAATAGGCGCAGTTCTGCGTTCGCGTTCAAAATATCGAGAGCGGCTTGTCTGTTTATCATAACGGGGCCTTAAATAAAATACGTCAGGTCGGACTTTTCGGTGGAGCCGAGCATCGTCGCGACTCCGCCGAGTTCCACGCCGTCAATCAACTCTTCCGCAGCGATGCCCATGAGTTCCATCGACATCTGGCAGGCGACAAACTTCACGCCCTTCTGCCTTGCGCTTTCAATCAGTTCTTCTAGCGAAGAAACACCGTTCTGCTTCTTGACGCGCACTTTTTCGGGCCTGCGCAAAATGCTTACACCCCAGAAGGTAAAGAACATCGTGACCGGGCGATAGGCCCTTAGCATCAACAAAGTGAACTTTTGGGATGGCGTCAAGCCCGCCTTCCACATTGTACACATCGTAATCGCGATCGGCAAGAATTTTTTTGACTTCGGACATTTTGTCGTGTAGAAAAGCGTTTAGCGGTGGTGACTCACAGAGTTAAAAGTGTGACAAGCAAAAAAACAAATTGCACCTAAGCGGCGCAATATTTCGGGATATACAATTTTTTTATAGCTTTTCAATCAAATCAGTCAACTAAATCGTTCTGGAAGCGCGATAGATGCTCGAACGGCAAGATCTGACGACCGCGGAAAAGGCCGCAACCGTCGTTTATTAGCTGGTTGTTGAATTCTGGCAGCACGTTTGCGATTTCGTACAGATACTTTTCTTCTACTTCGCGGCGGCTCTCGCCCTTTTTAATGTGGCAAACCGGCATCGAAATCACAATGCGGTAAGCAATCAAGTCGCGAAAGTTCAGCTTGCTCTTGATTTCGGCTTCTGTCGGGAATTTCACGTTTTTTTTTGTAGTAGCCGTAAATGTATTCAAGGATGTAACCATTGAATTTTTCTTCGGCGCGAATCAGCGACTTAATGCGACCCTTGAATGTAAAAGCCAAGAACGGGTATTCTCGCGTCATGAACTTGTAGAATTCCTTGATCCGCTGAGACTGCGAAGTCAAAAAGTCATTGTGCTCCAGCAATTCAATAATCTGAATCAGAAAATTCGAATGCGCAAGGTCGATGCTGTTGCGCGTTTCCTTCGCACCGTTCCTGAGGTCGTTAGAATACTGATGCAAAATTTTCAGCACCGTGTTTCCGGAATACAAGTAGTCGTTCAGCGTAATCATATTAAATCCTGCGCCCCATAGAATGCAAAAAAATATGCCAAAGCTCTTTCGCAAGATACTTTGGCATTTTTCGTTACAGTTTTTGGAAAACTTTACGGTTTTTGGATAGCGTCGTAATTACGCGGCGCTACCGGCAAGGCCGATTTCTGCGGCGTGTTCGCGCATACCCTCGATGCAGATGGCGGCGACGTCTTTCACGTCCATGCCGAGCAGGGCGCAGCCTTTCAGGATGTATTCGCGGTTGCACTTGGCGGCGAATTTCTTGTCCTTGAACTTTTTAATGAAACTTTTCACTTCGAGGTCCAGGATTCCGTTGGGGCGCATCCTTGCGCAGGCCTGGATGATTCCGGTGAGTTCGTCGACGGTAAACAGGCTCTTTTCCATGTTGGTCTTGGGTTCCACCTGGTTCACGATTTCAAAGCCGTGTGCCAAAATGGCGCGCACGTCTTCTTCGGAGACGCCTTGCGCGAGCAGTTCCTTTTCGGTGTGCTGCAGGTGTTCTTCGGGAAATTCCTGGTAGTCGTAATCGTGCAGGTAGCCCACGGCCTGCCAGTGTTCAACGTCCTCGCCAAAATGCTTGGCCATCGCGCCCATGGCGTAGCACACGTTGAGGGAATGGATGACCAGCGATTCTTCGGTTACGTGGCCCTTGTTGATTTCTTTTGCGCGTTCAAGTGTCAAGCTCATTTGAATTCTCCGATTTTTGTCGGTAATATAAATAATTTGGGGAGCCTATTGCGTCCCGTCCGTTATAAAAAAAAATGATAAATCAGCATAAATATTAAGTATTGGACGCCCTAAAAAATGCGTTCTATATTTGGCGACGTTTATGAAAAGAAAGAGTGTTGTCATACCGGGCTTTGGCCTTACTACGGGCGTTACGCTTGCGATTTTGAGCGTGGTGGTGCTGATTCCGCTTGCCTCGCTGGTCGTGTTTTCGGCCCAGATGAGCGCGAGCGAAATTATCGATGTCATCACGCGGCCGCGCGTGCTGTCCAGTTTTAAAGTGAGTTTCCTGACGGCTTTTGTCGCCTCGCTTATCAATGCAGTGATGGGCGTGATTCTTGCCTGGGTGTTGGTGCGTTACACGTTCCCGCTCAAGCGAATCGTGGACGGAACGATTGAGCTTCCGTTTGCGTTGCCTACAGCGGTGGCGGGCATTGCGCTTACGGCGCTCACTGCGGATACGGGCCTTGTAGGCGGTTTTTTTGCGAATTTCGGAATCAAGATTGCGTTTACGCGCATCGGCATCACGGTGGCGCTGGTGTTTATCGGCATCCCGTTCGTGGTGCGCGCGGTGCAGCCGGTGCTGGAAAAGTTGGACCCCGCTTACGAAGAGGCTGCGGGGGTGCTGGGCGCAAGCCGCACGCGGATTTTCTGGAAGGTCATTTTGCCGGAGCTGATTCCCGCCATCTTCACGGGTTTCGGGCTCGCTTTCGGGCGCTGCCTCGGCGAATACGGTAGTGTCGTGTTTATCGCGGGCAACATGCCCTTTGAAACCGAAATCGCTCCGCTCATCATTATGTCGGAACTTCAGGAATACGACTATTCCAGCGCGACGACAATTGCCCTCGTGATGCTGGTGGCGTCGTTCGTTACTTTGTTCCTGGTGAACGTGGTGCAGAACAGGAATGCCAAGATTCTCAAGGGAGGTAGCTGATGAGCGCAGTTACGCAGAACGGTCTCCATCGCGATACGAAGGGTTCTAAACTGGTCAGGTATTTGCTGATTGGCATAAGCCTGCTTTTCGTGTTCCTGATGCTTATTCTCCCGCTGATTACGGTGATTACCGAAGCGTTCAAGCAGGGTTTTGCGGTGTACAGCATGGCGGTTGCCGACGATTACACCATCAAGGCGATTCTCTTGACGCTAGAGGCGTCGTTTTTTGCAGTCGCCATCAACACGGTCTTTGGCTTGTGTGCCGCCTGGAGCCTCACGAAGTTCAAGTTCAAGGGGAAAAAGATTCTCGCGACGCTCATTGACTTGCCGGTGACGGTTTCGCCGATTATTGCGGGTCTCATTTTCTTGCTCACGTTTGGCCGTCAGAGCCCGATTTTCCCGCTGTTGCAGGATGCCGATATCAAGATTGTCTTTGCGGTGCCGGGAATCGTGCTTGCGACGATTTTCGTGACATTCCCGTTCATTTCGCGCGAACTGATTCCGGTGCTGGAATCGCAGGGAACCGACGAGGAAGAGGCGGCGGCGCTCATGGGTGCGAAGGGTTTTACGATTTTTAGGCGCATCACTTTTCCGCATATCAAGTGGGCTTTCCTTTACGGCGTGGTGCTCTGCGCGGCGCGTGCCATGGGTGAATTCGGTGCGGTGTCGGTGATTTCGGGCCACTTGCGCGGAAAGACGAACACGCTCCCGCTCCATGTGGAAATCCTTTTTAACGAGTTCCAGTACGTGCCCGCGTTTGCGGTGGCGTCGATACTGGTGATGCTTGCCATTCTCATTCTGGTTGCTCGAAGCGTCATTGAACATAAGGGAAGAAAGAAATAGCCTTGAAAGGAGATTTTATGTACGTCGAACTCAAACATATCAACAAGCATTTCGGAAATTTCAAGGCCTCGGACGATGTGACTGTCGGCATCGAGAAAGGCAAGCTGATTGGCCTTCTGGGCCCGAGCGGTTCGGGCAAGACGACGATTCTTCGCATGATTGCAGGGCTCGAGAACCCAGACAGTGGCGAAATCATCATCGACGGGAAGGTCATCAACGATGTACCTGCGAGCAAGCGCGGTATCGGGTTCGTGTTCCAGAGTTACGCCCTGTTCCGTTACATGACGGTCTTTGATAACGTGGCCTTCGGTTTGAAGATTGCGAAGAAGCCCGCAAATGAAATCAAGGAACGTGTCCACGAACTCTTGGAACTGGTGGGACTTTCTGGCCTTGAAAAACGCTACCCGAGCGAACTTTCGGGCGGGCAGCGCCAGCGCGTGGCCTTTGCCCGTGCGCTCGCTCCCCACCCTCAGTTGCTTCTGCTCGACGAGCCGTTTGCTGCAATCGATGCAAAGGTGCGCCAGGAATTGCGCAGTTGGCTCAAGGGAATGATCCAGAAACTCGGCGTTACGAGCATCTTCGTGACCCACGACCAGGACGAAGCCATCGAAGTGGCCGACGAAATCATCATTACTAACCGTGGCCGCATCGAGCAGGTGGGCACGCCCTACGAGGTTTACAGTAACCCGACAACCGCCTTTACGGCATCGTTCTTCGGCCAACCCAGCATTTTCAGGGATTACAGCAAGTTCCGCCGTTTTGACGTTCTCAAAAATGCAGAGAACGCGATTGTGCGCCCGGAATTCGTGAAGGTGACCAAGAAAACCGAAGTGCAGAAGTACAAGAATTCTGCAGAAGAAGGCGTCGTGGAAGAAGTGGATTTTCGCGGTTACGGTATCGAGCTGCACGTTCGCGTGAACGGGATCTTGCTTACAGCGCGGCGCTCCTTTGACCAGCCGAGAATCGAGGTAGGCGAGAAGGTGGACGTGTTCATCTATCGCATGTTCGTGACCCAGGGAGATACCGCGACACTACTCGAGAACAAGTCGCTGCGTGAGCCGGTGGTGGTGATTTAAAAATTGCCGATTTTGGCTTCGTTATAGAAAAAACTGATAATTCCGCATAAAAATTAAGTATTGGACGCATTGAAAATCGCGTTCTATATTTGGCTGCGAACAAAAGATGTACGGAGATTTGCTGGATGAATTTTGATACGGCTTTATTGCACCAAAATTTTGGTAGCGACCGATGTAGCGGTTCTACGCTTGCGCCGATTTACCAGGTGAGCGCCTTTTCACAGGATTCCGCCGAAAAACTCGAAGCCGTGTTCAACAATAAGGCTCCGGGTTTTGCGTATACGCGCATTGCGAACCCCACGAACGATTCCTTTGAACGCCGTATCGCGTCGCTCGAGAAGGGCATTGGCGCGGTGGCGTGCTCTTCGGGCATGGCGGCAGTAACTATCTCGCTTTTGAACATTTTGCATGCGGGCGACGAGGTGATTGCGAGCGCCGGGCTCTTTGGCGGCACGATCGACCTGTTCCATGACTTGGAAGCATTCGGCATCACGACGCGGTTCGTTACCGAAGTGACGGCTGAAAGTGTCCGCGAACAGCTGAACGAAAGGACGAAGGCGGTGTTTACGGAACTTATCGGGAACCCGAAACTGAACGTTGTTGACTTGAAGGCCGTGGCGGATGCTGCCCACGAGGGCGGTGTCCCGTTTATCGTCGATAGCACGACGGCTACGCCGTACCTTGTGCATCCCTTCGATTTCGGCGCGGATATCGTGGTACATTCCTCTTCGAAGTACATTAACGGCAGCGGTTCTGCGATTAGCGGCCTCATTGTCGATAGCGGAAAGTTCCCATGGGATTACGCACGCTACAAGGGCCTCGAGGAATACAGGCGTTTCGGCAAGTTCGCCTATATCGCGAAACTGCGCAACGGAATCTGGCGCAATGTAGGTTGCTGCGTTGCTCCCCAGACATCTTTCCTGAATTCGCTTGGGCTCGAGACTCTCGGGCTGCGCATGGATCGCCTTTGCAGCAATGCGCTGCAACTCTCGGAATTTTTGCAGGGTTTTGATGACGTTTCTGTCAACTATCCGGCCCTGAAAAGCAGCCCCTATTACGACCTGGTGCAGAAGCAGCTTGGCGGCAGGGGAGGCGCAATCCTCACGATTGACGCAGGCACCAAGGAAAGGGCGTTCAAGCTGATTAACGGCCTCAAGTACGCCACCATCGCCACCAATATCGGGGATATCCGCACGCTGGTGATTCACCCGGAAAGCACCATCTTTACGCACAGTTCCAAGGAACAGAAGGAACATGCGGGAATTTTTGAAGGGACTATTCGCGTGAGCATCGGTATCGAGAATGTCGAGGATCTGAAGGAAGATTTCGAACAAGCTATAAAGAAAATTTAAACGGAGACACAAAAATATGGCAACGGATTATGCAACTCTAAAAAAGGGCGGTTGGATGCGCCAGAAGCAGAAGAACAACTTCTCGCTTCGCGTGCGCGTCGTGGGCGGAAACCTGACCGCCACCCAACTCGCTAAAATCGCGGAAGTCGCCGAAAAATACGGTGAAGGTTACGCTCATTTGACCTCCAGACAGAGCGTCGAAATCCCATTCATCAAGCTCGAAAACGTAGAAGACGTGAAGGCGGCCTTGGCCGAAGGCGGCGTGGAACCGGGCGTTTGCGGACCGCGCGTGCGTACCATTACGGCGTGCCAGGGTGAAGCCGTTTGCCCGAGTGGCTGTATTGATACCTACGCGCTTGCCAAGGAACTCGATGACCGCTATTTTGCCCGTGAACTCCCGCACAAGTTCAAGTTCGGCGTGACCGGTTGCCAGAACAACTGCCTCAAGGCAGAAGAAAACGACGTGGGCATCAAGGGTGCCATCAAGGTCAAGTGGCTCGAGGACAAGTGCATCGGCTGCGGGCTCTGTGCAAAGACCTGCCGCAAGGGTGCCATCAAGGTTGAAAACAAGAAGGTCATCTTCGACGAATCGCAGTGCAATTTCTGCGGTCGCTGCTACAAGTCTTGCCCGACGGATGCCTGGGAAGATACCCACGGCTACATCGTCTCCTTCGGCGGGCTTTTCGGCAACAATATCAACAAGGGCGAAACGATTATCCCCTTCATCGAAGACAAGCAAAAACTGCTGGACATCTGCGATGCGGCCATCACGTTCTTTGCCGAGAACGCGAAACCCGGTGAACGCTTCAAGTACACCATCGACCGCATCGGTCGCGACGTCTTTGCGAAGAAAATCCTGGAAGCGGGTGTCTAGCGTTAAGAAATGAGCTGGCGGCAACGTATTGCAGAAGAGGCCCGGCAAAGTTATCCGCACGAATGTTGTGGTATTTTGCTCGGAAAAAACACCCCGGACGGCAAGTTCGAGGTGATGGAAATACGTGCTTTGCCTAACCGGATTCAAGGAGAGGGGAGAGGAACGCATTTCGAGGCGGACCCTCTCTTTCTTTACCAGGTGGAGCGGGAAATCGAGGGAAGCGGGCTTGAAATAGTCGGTTTCTACCATTCGCACCCCGATTATGAGGCAATCCCGTCTAGGGAAGATGCCGAAAACATGGTCCCAGGGCTTGTTTATGTGATAATTTCGGTGACAGGAGAGGGAGTTGTCGATATCAGAAGTTACAAAAACGATATCAAATGCTGACAGGCCCTTGCCGTTATAGGCGTTATAAAAAAAAGTGATAGGACTGCATAAAAATTATGTATTGGACGTAGGCAAAATCCGGTTCTATATTTCGCATTGAAAATAATCCTGTTGGTTATTTTGTTCAAAATACCACTTTTCTTTGTACGGAGGAAAAAGTGAAAATATACATCTCGGCTACCCTTAGAAATTTTTTTGGTAGGAATGCGCGGATAGAAATTCCCGCGAGTACGGTCAGGAAGGCTCTCGCCATCCTTTTGGACATGTATCCGGATGCCAAGAACGTCCTTTACGATGATGGTGGCAAGCTCCGGAACTTTATTCAGATTTATGTCAACGGCAAGAACCTGACGGTGGAAACCCTCTGGGAAACGCCGCTTCCCGAAGAGACTGAAATCCTGTTGTTGCCGGCAATCGCCGGCGGAGCGCCTGTTGAAGAATCGCAGAGCGCTGCGGTTGAAAGTCTCATTTCGGACGAGAGGCGCAAGGAAGTCGCCTTCGATGACAGTGAGGTGGAACGCTTCGGCAAGCACCTAATGCTTAAGGAAATCGGCGTGAAGGGCCAAAAGCGCATCAAGGCCGCCAAAGTTGTTGTCGCGGGTGCGGGCGCGCTCGGTTCGCCTGTAATCCAGTACCTTGCCGCGGCGGGTGTCGGGACCATCAAGGTCATCGATTTCAGCGAGGTCTCGCTCGAAAATTTGCAGAGCCAAGTGCTTTACGGGACTCGCGATATCAAGCGCCCGAAGGTCGCCTCTGCCAAGGACAAGGTAAAAAACATCAACAGGAATATCGAATTTATCGCCGAAAAGGTGCAGCTAGATTCTTCGAATATTCTGGAACAGATTGACGGTTACGATTTGGTGGTCGACTGCTCCGACAACTACAAGGCGCGCTACCTCATTAACGATGCGTGTGCGCTGCACGGCATTCCCGTCGTGTTCGGCGCGATTTACCAGTTCGAGGGCCAGGTGGGCATTTTCAATCTGGACGGCGGACCGTGCTACCGTTGTCAATTCCCGTCGCCTCCTCCGTCGGGGCTCATTCCTTCCTGTTCCGAAGGTGGTGCGATCAGTCCGCTTCCGGGCATTGTGGGAAGCATCCAGGCCAATGAGGCGCTAAAACTGATCTTGGGTATCGGCGAGCACCTGAACGGAAAACTCCTGCATATTGATAGCCTGTACCTGACCTCGCGAATTTTGAAGGTGGAACGCAACAGGAACTGCCCCATTTGCGGAAGCAACCCGACGATTACCGATGTCGAGGAAATCGATTACGATGAACTTTGCGGGCTCAAGACCGAAAACGAAATTCCGGTGGAGGGCTTTACTCCCGAAGAACTCGCGAAGAAGATTGACAATGGCGACCCGATGACGATTATCGATGTACGCGAACCGCACGAACGCGCGATTTTGCGCTTCCCGAACGCCATCGTGATTCCCATCGGGCAGCTGGCCCGCAGGCAGAAGGAACTGGACCCGAACAAGGATACCGTCTTTATTTGCAAGCAGGGCAAACGCAGCATTCTCGCCATCAACACCTTGCGCGAGGCGGGCTACACGGGGCCGCTTTACAACCTGAAGGGCGGTGTCGATGCCATGAAGGATATCATGTTCTCGCACGAAGGCGCTTGGTTATAATAACAGATTATAGCGCAATAAATCAGTACAAAATTCTTAAAAAATCTCTTCGAGAAACGCAAATAAATAACAACAAAGTAAGAATCGCTTTTTCTAACTTAATCCTACTAAAATTGTAGAGAAACAACAGGAACAAACTATAACAATCTAGTTTTCACAACTCACAACAAGAGGTAAACCACTATGGCAAATGAAGCTACAGAAAAGAAAACCGGCATCAATGCGCTTGGCGCAAAGGCTGCCTACAACCTGGCGAACGTCACCAAGACCAAGCCGCAATTTGGTGCGCTGACTCCCAAGTGGCTCACCAAGTTCCTTGAATTCAAGGGTCTTGAAACGGGCCTGTTCCGTGTGAACAAGGTCGTGGAAGGCGAAACCCCGCTCGATGTTCTTTGCAGCCAGACCAAGAAAACCGACATTATTCCGGAAGGCTACGTCGAATACGAAACCGAACCGCGCGAATACAAGCTGAATTCTATCTCTACGATTATCAACGTGAACACGGCCATCGAAGACGTTTACAGTTCTCCGTATGACCAGGTTCAGGAACAGCTCGGCCTCGCTATCGAATCGCTCCGCGAACGCCAGGAAAGCCTGCTTATCAACAACGATGATTACGGCCTGCTGAAGAACGTGGCCGATTCCCAGCGCATCCAGCCGCTCCGCGCCGATGGCCGCCCCACACCGGACGATCTCGACGAACTCATTTCGAAGGTCTGGAAGGAACCGTCCTTCTTCCTCGCTCATCCGCGTGCCATTGCCGCGTTCGAACGCGAATGCACCCGCCGTGGCGTGCCGCCTGTTGTTGTCGATATCGCCGGTGGCAAGTTCCTTACCTGGCGTGGCATTCCCCTGGTCCCGACCGACAAGCTCCTCGTGGATGGCGTGAAGAATCCGAAGTCCCAGGGCGGCAAGACCAATATCTTGCTCGTGCGCACTGGCGAAGCCAAGCGCGGCGTGATTGGCCTGTTCCAGGCCGGTCTCAAGAACGAACACTCTCGTGGCCTTTCCGTGCGTTTCCGCGGTATCGACAACAAGGGTGTCGCTTCTTACCTGCTTTCCCTGTACTGCTCTGCGGCTATCCTTGCCGACGACGCTATTGCAGTCCTTGAAGATGTAGAGGTTGGCGAATACTATGATTACGAATAATCCAGATACCAGATCGCTGGAAGAACTCGCCGGAGTTCCCAATGCGGCTGAACTGGAGCAGTTGGCAAATGAGTACTTTCCCGACTTGACGGACAGTGCTTATGCTGCAACTCCCGCGGCACCCGAAGTGCAGAACGCTTCTGCGGCTCAGGGAGTAAGCGCCGCCCAAGGGGCAACCGCCATCAACCAGACTCCCGCATTCGACTGGGAACATCCTTTTGCGACTTATGGCGACCAGCCGACTTCTTCGGCTCCGTTTGCCTACGGCGGCAATTCTAGCGATACCTGGCTCAATACGATTGAAGCCCCTGCAGTTCCCGAAGCGGAATTTGTGTCACAGTTCGGCGATGTCCCGGCGGCGCCCGCGCCTGCAACGGGGTATTCTCCGAAGGTCCTTTCCAAGACCCAGGCGGCAGAAAACGCTCGCCCGATTGACGCTCCGACATCTCTCGGTGGCGATTCCGTGAAGGCGGGCTCTGCAAACAGCGGCTCCAATTCCCGCAACGAATCCATCCGCATCGGTTCCAAGAACCTTGCGCAAATCCGTAGCGACTTCCCGATTCTTTCGAAGCAGGTAAACGGGCATCCTCTCGTTTGGCTCGATAACGGTGCAACGACACAGCGCCCGCAAGTAGTGATTGACCGCCTCAAGTACTACTACGAAAACGAGAACTCCAACGTGCACCGTGGCGCCCATACGCTGGCGGCTGCATCGACGGATGCCTATGAAAACGCCCGCAACATCGTGCGTGACTTTATCGGGGCCCCGTCTTCGCAGGAAATCGTATTCGTGCGCGGTACCACTGAAGCAATCAACCTGGTGGCTAACGCCTACGTGAAGCCGACACTCCAGCCGGGTGACGAAATCATCGTCTCCATCCTGGAACATCACGCCAACATCGTTCCGTGGCAGCTCATTGCCGAAGAAACGGGCGCCATCATCAAGGTGATTCCGTGTGATTCTACCGGCCAGCTCAAGCTCCACGATTACGAGGCTCTGTTCACGAAGCGCACCAAGTTCGTTTCCGTGACGCATGTCTCGAACGTGCTCGGTACGGTCACCCCGATCGAGGAACTCATCGCAATTGCCCACAGGCACGGCGTGAGAATCCTCATTGATGGTGCACAGTCCATCGCGCACATTCCGGTGAATGTTTCCGCCCTCGATGCAGACTTCTTCGTGTTCTCGGGACACAAGGTGTTTGCTCCGACCGGTATCGGCGTCGTTTACGGCAAGAAGGAATTGCTGGAAGCCGCCCGCCCGTACCACGGTGGTGGCAATATGATCGCTGATGTGACCTTCGAACGCACCATCTACAACGGAATCCCGAACAAGTTCGAAGCGGGAACCGGAAGCATCGCCGATGCAGTTGGCCTCGGTGCTGCACTCCAGTATCTCTCCGAAATCGGGATGCCTTGCGTATTCCGCTGGGAACATGAACTGTTGCAGTATGGCCTCAAGGAACTGAAGACCGTCAAGGGTCTGCACCTTGTAGGTACGGCACTCAACAAGGCTTCTGCTCTCGCCTTCAAGCTCGACGG
>NZ_CAMZCS010000041.1 GCF_947305105.1 uncultured Fibrobacter sp.
CCATGCCGCCCATGTCGCCGCCACCGAAGCCGCCCATCTGGCTCATGTCGAATCCGCCCATGCCGCCCATGTCGCCGCCACCGAAGCCGCCCATCTGGCTCATGTCGAATCCGCCCATGCCGCCCATGTCGCCGCCACCGAAGCCGCCCATCTGGCTCATGTCGAATCCGCCCATGCCGCCCATGCCGCCGCCGCCGAAGCCGCCCATCTGGCTCATGTCGAATCCACCCATGCCGCCCATGCCGCCGCCGCCGAAGCCGCCCATGTCGCCGCCGCCGAAGCCGCCCATGTCACCGCTCGGCGTGGTGCCGGCGTCCGGTGTCGTGGAGGGAGTGGTGCCAGCATCTGGCGTAGTGCCGGCATCCGGAGTCGTAGTCGGGGTAGTGCCAGCGTCCGGAGTCGTAGTCGGGGTAGTGCCAGCGTCCGGAGTCGTAGTCGGCGTGGTGCCGGCGTCCGGAGTCGTAGCCGGAGTGGTGCCGGCGTCCGGAGTCGTAGCCGGAGTCGTGTCAGTCGTCGGGGCCGGAGTATCGGTTGCCGGGGCTGCCTGAGAATCTTCTGTAGGAGTTGCTGTATTGTCAGGTGTGGCCGTGTCCGTACCCGTTGCGTCGGAGTTCTGGACCTGCGGTTCGGTTACTGCGTCGGCTGCCGAAGCGACGTCTTCACAAGCGGTGAATGCGAATGCTGCGCTGATGAGGATGGCTAAGCCTAATTTTTTGGATTTCATGTGTGCTCCTTTTTTTTGTTGTGCTTCTTTGAAAATAAACAGAAAAAAGAAACATGTTTCGCAACTTCAATCGGGGCCAGGAATAAATGTTGTTAAATGCTCTACAACAAAAAATCCCGCAAAAACGCGGGATTTCGCTGTTTTAATGAAAAAAAGTTCTTTTTGTTGATTTTTGTTGTCCTTCAGAAGTCGTTTTATAAAAACTTATTTGTAAAATTTTGTCTACAATTCGGCTTTCCATTCGCCGTCTACGCATGTCATGTTCACATCCATTCCCATAAAGGACTGGGTTTTGGTTTCGCCGTTATTGCAAGGGGGCTCCTCCCATTCACCGTCATGGCAGACGAGTTCAACTTCTAGACCAAGGAAGGACTGCTTTGATGTCTTGCCTTCGTTTTCCGCATTGCATTCCTCCATATCTGAAACCCATTGTCCGCCTTCGCATTTCATGCTTATACCCAATAGATTCTGGGTTTCTCCATCTGTGCATTCGTCATCGCCATCGCTTGCAGAATTGTTCGGTTCTGCCGGGTCTTCGGTAGCAGGATCATCTGCTTCAGGATCTTCTGTTGTCGGATTGCTCGGTTTTACGGGATCATCTGATTCAGAATTGTCTTTTGCCGGTGGATTCGTTTCGGGCTCGACATTGTTGTTCTTGGTGTTGCTAGGAGTGTTGTCCTCTTCTTCATCGTCATCGGAATTCGTGACGTTGATGAGCGTTCCGTCCGATTCCTTGCACGATGCTTTCATTACTTTCTTTGAGGTGTTGAACTCGGCTTCGCTTGTCTCCTCTTTATCTCTGGTCACGATGGTCTTGCCGGAGCAGGAAATGAGATCGACGTCGGAATCATCCTCGTAATCTTTGCAACCTCCAGAGGGAATATTGATGTTGAATTGGAGAGTTTGTTCCACTCTGTTGTCCACCAGTTTGAAGGTGGTTGTCGTGGTGACTCCGTTTTCGCTCTGTTCGATAACTAGCGGTTCTTCGGAGATAACTTTACACGATGCCTTGATGGTGCCGTTGTTGCTTGTGCCGTTGCTGCTTGTTCCACTATCGCTGCTACAGGCAATGAGTCCAAAAGCGGCAGAAAGGGTGATAGTCAGACTGAGTTTCCTGAATGACATATGAGGCTCCTTGTGTTGTTGTTAAGGAGAATATATCTAAAAAAGAGGCAGAACGAGATATTCTGTCTCTTTTTTTTTACAAATTGACGCTATTTAAGGAAAAATGCCTGTTTTGGCTTAGATTTCCGGTACGGTTATCACGAACTTGTTCTTGTGCTTGGCTTCGTCCATAATGATTATGGTAATCTCTTCGCCGGCATCGGGAACCTTGGTGCCTTCCAGCACGAGCTCGCGGGGCTCGGAATCGTATTCAACGGCAATCCATTTGTTCTTTGCCTTGGCGGTTATGGCGTTCCCGTTGGCAATGCCGTCGTACTTGTAGACGACCGGAATCTTCAAGACGGGCTGGCTGATACCCTCAATATAGGAGTTGGCCCAGTAGGGGAAGCCCAGCGACATGGGTTCTTCGTTCAAGATGAGCGCCACGTCGCGCAGTTCGTTAGCCGAGGCGCAGCGGTTCTTGCCTTTGGTCTGCTTGTCGAAGATGAACCAGTCGCGGCTGGTTTCGCCGAGCCAGTAGAGCGCAGCCATGTTGTTCTTGTTTTCTACACAGACGTTCCATTTTTTCAACTGGAGGCCCTTGGGGTGGAATTCAAAGAAGTCAAGACTGTCGGTGTGGGTCCGGGTGACAGCCATCGCGATGGGTGTCGAGTCCAGCTTTGCAACCGGAATGCCCGTAATTTTCTGCGTGATTGTGGTCCCGTTGCCGAGGTCCGCCTTCCAGTTGACGTTTGTCTGGTAGGGCGTGCGCCTGAATACGGCAATCTTTTCGTCGACTGCCTTGCCGTCGCCCGTGGAGGAGGCGCTTGCAGTGTATTCGATGTACTTGGCGGTGGGGTAGTCCTGGAGGACTCGGCCGAGAGTCGTGATTTTCTGGGGCATGGCGGAGCACAGGTCGTCGGTGAGGACTTCGTCCTTGTCTCCGGTAACCTTGAAATTGTAGCCGGAACGGCACATGAACAGGTTCAGCATGGTCTTGCCGAGGAACGTGTAGACGGGGGCCGTCTGGTTCTTGACCTGCGTGATGGGCTTGTTGCCGTTGCACTTGGGGTGGAGCGTGAATACGCGCTTCGTGATGTTCCCGGCGAAGTCTTCGACTTCGATGGTGTATTTGGAAAGCGGGGCAATCTTGGCCGGGATGTAGTGCCAGTCGCCAGCCGTGTCGGCTTCTTCGGTCCAAAGGAGTTCGTTGCGGACGTCGGTCATCTTGCTGTAGCGCAGGGTGTCGACGACCTTGCTGTAAATCTTTTCGTCGTAGCGCCAGACTTCCAGGCGGCGGATGGCCATCGGGTTGTCCTTGGGTTCGCGGCTATAGTCGGCGATTTTCAGGGCGAGGTACAGGCCGAATTCGTTCTTGACCGGCGTGACCATGCAGCCCTTTTCGATAGCTTCGGCGCTCGTGACCGCTATGCTGTTGCCTTGCCAGATAGCTCCCGCGAAAATCTGCGGAGCGATGGTGTCGAGGCAGAGGGCACCCAGAACGCAGGGAGAAACCACGCGGTCTTTGTCAAGTCGCACTTCGAGATGCAGATGCGGATTGCCGATACCTGTGCTGCCCGAGAAGGTGAGCGTGTCACCCTTGGCATAAGGTGTATTCGGCGTCAGTTTCACGTCGTTTTTGTGGGTCGCGTACTGTTTTTTGCGGACCTGGATGTCCAGTTTGCCGAAACTGCTCTGGTGCGCGAAAACCCATGTCTTGCCGCTCTTGCCCTGGTAGAGCATGACCTTGCCGTAACCGAACGGGCTTGTGCGGATTTCCTTGACGCGGCCGTCTTCCGGGGCCAGGATGGGCCAGCCCTCTTCCATGTTGGTAGAGTAGTCGATGCCTGCGTGGTAGCGCGTGCCCCTGTTCTCGCCAAAGGAGGATGTCAGGTAAGCGTCCTTTTCAAAGGGGGAGTAGCTTACAGGTGTGTTCCTGGCAATTTCGTTCTTGGGAGCGTTGCTGCCCGTGTCGCCAAAAATCAGGTCTTCTGTGAAGTTGTCTTCCGAAGCGAATACGCCTCCGGCCAAAAGGAGAAGGAATAAGAATTGTCGCATAGTGCGAGAAAAAATATTAAAATCTTACAAGGTTGTCTTGTATAAATTATGGTTTGTACAGAAAGATTTGTATGTATCACACCGAATTGCAATATCGCTGTCAACCGGGGATAAAAAAAGACCCGCTTTTTCAAGCGAGTCTTTTTCAGTGGAGCTAAGGAGAGTCGAACTCCTGACCTCCTGCATGCCATGCAGGCGCTCTACCAACTGAGCTATAACCCCGAAAGGTGAGCCAAATAGAGAAAAATATTTGGCCCTTGTCAAGGGTGAGATTGAAAAATTTGAAAAAATTTTTCAATCTAGGGGTTAGAGGCTAGAGGTTAGGGGCTAGAGTGAATAATCCCTAGATCCTAGCCCCTAGATCCTTCTCCCTCTCCTTACGCCTTTTCGATTGTCACGCTT
Organism: uncultured Fibrobacter sp.; assembly: GCF_947305105.1. Classification (NCBI taxonomy): domain Bacteria; kingdom Pseudomonadati; phylum Fibrobacterota; class Fibrobacteria; order Fibrobacterales; family Fibrobacteraceae; genus Fibrobacter; species uncultured Fibrobacter sp. The sequence continues at coordinate 4,289 of NZ_CAMZCS010000041.1, forward strand.
TCGATAATCACGTCGTCGAAGGGGCGGTCCATGCGGTCGGTCTTGACGCCTGCGATTTCGTCGAGGACTTCGAAGCCTTCGTAGAGCTGGCCGAACACGGAGTAGCCGTCTGCCGGGCCGGGGCCGCACTGGTCGTGGTCCAAGAAGTGTACGTTGTCACCGTGGACAATGAAGAACTGGCTGCCGATGCTGTGAGGCATGGCTGTCTTTGCCCAGCTGAGGGCTCCGCGCATGTGGGTGAGGCATGGGTCGTACTTGTCGCCGATCGTAGTGCCGGGGCCGCCTGCGGCATGGCCACCGGTGCCGTTCCTTCTGGTGAAGTCGCCACCCTGGATCATGAACCCGCTGATAATGCGGTGGAACGGGGCACCATCGTATTTGCCCTGCTTGGCAAGTTCAATGAAGTTGGTCGCACATTCGCCCACGCGGTCTTCGAAGAGGCGGAGCTTCATCGTGCCGTGGTTGGTTTTCATGATGGCGATGGTCTCGCCGGCCTGGGGCTTGTCGAGCTGGTTGAACATGGGAACTCCTATAGCTATGAGGAATGAGGTCGCTACGCTTTGAGGTATGGAGTAGATACCTGTAAGGCGTAACAGGTTTTATTGCCTATATATAAAAAAATGGGGGTGATTTACTCTTTTTTCGGAGTAAAAAGGACCAGAAAAAACTAATTTCTAGGTGATAAACTCAAAACGAGCGGAGCGAGTGACCTCATACCTCGGAGGGAGCGAAGCGACCGCGCTGATACCTATATGAAAGACAACTGCAAACGTATTCAGGAACTGCTTTCGGCGCAGGCCATGGAATTCGCCCTGGACGAAATGGCTGCAAAGATTGCAAAAATGCATCCGTCGGCCGAGAACTTGATTGTGCTGGGCATGGCGAGCCGCGGAATTCCGCTGGCAAAAAAATTGAGCGACAGGCTCTCGCAGAAGTTTGGCAAACCTATCGAACTGGGGAGCCTTGACGCGACTTTCTATCGTGACGACTTCCACTACCGCAAGAGTGTGGGCTCCACCGAGATGCGCTTTATCGAGATGCCCGCATCCGTGGAAGGCAAGACGGTCATCCTCGTGGACGACGTGCTTTACACGGGCCGCTCCGTGCGTGCTGCGATGCAGGCCATCCTCGACCTCGGTCGCCCTGCCGCCATTCGCCTGTGCGTGCTGGTGGACCGTGGCCACCGCGAACTGCCTATCGCGCCCGACTGCGTGGGCCTCACGGTAGAGACCGCGCGCAACCAGGAAGTCCGCGTGATGATAGAACCTATTGACAATGAAAATTCAGTATATCTCGTAGAAGTGGAGGCTTAGCTTGAGCGCCTTGGAGATTAAACACTTGTTCGGGCTGCGCGGAGTATCGAAACACGACATCCGCCTGATTCTCGACAACGCAAAACAATTCCGCGAAATTCTGGAACGCCCCGTGAAGAAGGTCCCGAGCCTGCGCGGCATGACGGTGGTGAACCTGTTCTTCGAGAACAGCACCCGCACCCGCACGAGCTTCGAGCTCGCCGAGAAGCGACTTTCGGCAGACACGGTGAATTTCACGAGCAGCAATTCGAGCGTGAAGAAGGGCGAAACGCTCGTCGATACGCTCCGTAACATCGAGGCAATGAAAATCGACATCGTGGTCGTCCGCCATAAGGGGACCGGCGTGCCGAAGTTCCTTGCCGACAACAGCAACGCGATTATCGTGAATGCAGGCGACGGGGCGCACGAACACCCCACGCAGGCACTCCTCGACATGCTCACCATCGAAGAAAAGCTTGGAACCCTCGAAGGCAAGAACGTGACCATCGTGGGCGACATCCGCCACAGCCGCGTGGCCCGCAGCAACCTCTGGGGCATGACGACGATGGGTGCGCACGTGACGCTCTGCGGACCGAGCACCCTGGTCCCGCGCAACACCGAACTCATGGACAAGGTGACCTGGGAATCCGACGTGAAGAAGGCGGTGAAGGATGCTGACGCCATCATCGCGCTCCGCCTGCAAAAAGAACGCATGGACGATGCGCTCCTCCCGAGCATGCGCGAATACCGCAATACCTTCGGCATCACGCACGAGCTTTTGGAATGCGCAAAAGACAAGGTGCTGATTATGCACCCGGGCCCCATCAACCGCGGCGTGGAACTCGATAGCGAAATCGCCGACGGAGACAATTCGGTTATCCTGAACCAGGTGACCAACGGAGTGGCCGTGCGTATGGCGGTGCTCTATCTTTTGGCTGGAGGTCGTGCGAATGCGTAATGTGATTTTGGATAACGTTCGCCCGTTTGTGGACGGCAAGTTTGAAAACCCGACGAAGATGTGCCTGGTTGACGGTGCATGGGTCGACAGCGCTCCGGAAGGAACTCCTGTGGTCGATGCGAAGGGCGCGCTTGCAATTCCTGCCTTGTTCGGCCTTGGCCTCGATTTCAAGGAACCGCTCCGCGATGATATCTATACCTTCAAGGACGGTGTGGATGCAATGCGCCGTGGCGGCTTTTACGGTGGACTTTACGAGAGCTGCGCCAATGCGATTGACGATTCTTTGAAGCTGTCGGCAATCCAGCAGATCAGTGCGAAGTACGGGCTCTCGATTGCTTTCCTCGGCGCCTTCAGCAATGGCTACCAGTGCAAGGACCTTTCCGAAATGGTCGAACTTGCGCAGGGCGGTGCCGCCGGTTTTGGCGACGGCAACCAAGATTGTTCGCGCACGCGTTTCTTGCGCCTCGCGATGGAGTACGGCTCCATGACGGGCAAGCGCTTCTTCTTTATGCCGCTCGACGATTCCCTGCGCCATCACGGGCTTGTGCACGAGGGCTGCTATGCCGATACTCTTGGCATGAAGGCGATCCCGCGTGTGGCCGAAACGATCGCTGCATTCAAGATTCTCGAGATGGCCCGGTTCCTCAAGGTGCCGGTGCATTTCAAACAAGTTAGCTGCGGCGAGACGCTTAGACTGATAGAAGATGCCCGCAAGATTGGCGTCGATGTCACTTGCGATGTCGACATCTATCATTTGCTTATTGATGACAGCTGCCTGTTCAACCTGGACAGCAATTACAACGTGCCCATGCCGTTCCGCTCCGCCGAAGACCGCGAGGCTTTGTGGAAGGGGCTCGAGTCCGGTGTGGTGAACGCCATCAGCGTGAATCACGACCCTGTGCTCAGGCAGGACAAAGAAGTGAATTTCGAGGATGCGGTGCCGGGAGCGATTTCCCTGGAAGTCGCGCTCCCCGCGCTCTGGAAATCGCTCTGCGGGCGGCTGTCCGCCGCACGCGCGGTGGAACTGCTTTCCACCGTCCCGGCACAGCTGGCGGGCGTGGCTCCGGCAGAAATCCGCAAGGGTGCCGCCACCAACTTGGTTCTGCTGGACCCGGATAAGCCGATGCAGGTGTCCCACACTCTGTTTGCCGGTCAGGTGCGCAACTGCCCGCTTTTGGGCCAGGAACTTCCGAGCAAAATTCTCGGGTCGTATCTGGGCGGTCTTTGGACTGAGGTCTAGCAATGATTCATCCTGCGTACTTGCTCTGGATTGGCGGCATCATCACGATGCTCCTCGCGATTCTTGTACTCGTGGAAACCCAGCGCATCAATTTCCGTAGGCAGAACGAGACGATGTTCGGGACCGAAGATTTCGACCTGAAGATCCGCGAGTTCCAGTTCACGCCGAAAGAGGTACGCACTCTTGAAAAACTTGTCCGTACATCGCACTTTGAGAACAAGGACGCAGTCCTCAATTCTGCCGATTTGTTCGAACATGCGGTGGAAGACTTCTACGATTTCCGTAATGTCTTTGACATTCGCGACGAGACATTGGCGGCGGTCGCTTCGCTCAGGGAGAAGATGGACTATACCGGCCAGAACCCACTGGCAAACATCAGTTCGTCGAGGCAGTTCAATGTCGGTAACCGTGTAGACCTTGTACTGGAAAACGGCCGCACGGTGAAACGCTCGTCTATCCAGTGGCGCACAGAAAAGGAATGGGCTCTGGCCTACGACGGGAGTTGCGGCCCCGGTTCGCAGCTTATCGGGCAGACCGTCTCTATCCGGTGGACCCGTCTAGGGGATGCAGTCTATTCCATGAGACTCCCCGTCCGCTCGTTCAAGGACGGAAACCTGATATTCTTGCATACGATGGAACTGGGCAAGCAGCAGTTGCGTCGCTGGGTCCGTGAAGAGGTGCGGTTCCCTGTAGAGGCGACCTTGCACGATGGTTCGGTCTGTCACGGGGTCCTCTACGACTTGTCCGCTGGCGGTATCTTGCTCGGAATTCCCGTGGAGATTCCCAACGGGGAACATATCCGCATCCGTTTCGAGCTCCCGAGTTTCGGTATGGAGGATGTCGAAATTGAGATTTTGCGCAATTTGGGGCAGAAAAACCCCGAATACCCCGACTATTATTCTCTAACGGCGTCCTTCGCAGGGGCCTTTGGTTGGACGCAGGAAAGGGTCTTGCAGTATATCTTTGAGGTCCATAAGGCTCGAAAAGAAACCGAAATGGCCGAGAAAAATGCCTAAGTAGTTAATTTTCAATGAGTTAGATTGATTTTTCACTTGACATTTGGCCCATATAAAGGTAGAATTTAGTTAGTATTGTTTGCGATCGGAGTTTATTTTGGCTTTAGGATTGATTTCACGAATCCGCGGCGAACGCGAAACAGTTGGCATTGATGTTGGTCACTACAGCATCAAGTATGTCAGGGTATTCCACAATCACCGCGGTGGAAAGATTGTCACGGATGCGGATTTGGAACGCGTCCCGGACGGTGCCATCATCAATGGCGAAATTCAGCGCCGTGAAAGTGATGGTGAAGGCAAGGACGGTTACGAACAGCTCAGTGAGGCGATTTCCAAGCTCCTGCTCCGTCATCCGATCGATTCCACATCGGATGTGGTTGTTTCTGTGAACTGCGGAGCCGGTGCGGGCGGTGTCCTTGTGGACCGACTTGCAGTGAAGGTCCCCCGTGGTGGTAACGAAGCCGCTATAATTCTCCAGACCTGCCAGAGCCGTCCGCCCTTCGATGACCAGGACAACGTTCTGGACTACGAGGTCGTGTCCCGCGAAGGGGACGAAGTCAGGGTCAACGTGGTTGCCGCGAAAAACGCGCTCCTCGATTCGTGGGCCCAGTTCTTCAAGATGAAGTCTCTTAATTTGTCTGCAATAGACGTGGACATTTTCGGTATTGTGAATGCCTATATGGCAACGGTCGGCGATGCGGACGCTAACGCGACGACAGCCATATTCAACATAGGCGAAAAGAAGATGAGCGTCGCCTTCCTCCAGCATGGTCAGTTCCATTCCATGCGTGCGATGACCGGCGGCTCGCTCGATATGGTGGAATCCAAGCTCTGCATGCATTTGGGCATCGACTTGGACAAGTGCCACGAAATTTTTGAAAAGGGGGACCTCTCCATTGTCGACGGGTTCTCCGAGGCCGATGTGGAATCAGCCCTGCAGCTTGCCTTCGAAGACTTGATGGCGCAGGTGGAGTTCGGTATCCGTTACTTCTCCACTGCCGAAGATTCCGAGCCCCTGACCAAGATTCTCTTGGGCGGCGGTGGCGCCTGCATCCCCGGACTCAAGGCATACATCGCCGAGCGTACCGGCATCGAGACCGATACGGTCAATCCGTTCCGTTATGTGGAATGTGACTCCAAGGTCTTTGGCGAAAGCGGGCTGTCCCTTGCCTTGTCCAACATTTACGCCCCTGCTTTGGGCTTAGCGATGAGGAAGTTCTAATGGCGGCGAAAAAGGATTTTGCGAAAAAATCGCTCTGCATCTCGATAAATCTGTTGCCTCCTGAGTATCGCGAGACTCACAAGGATTTGTCGTGGATTACGGACCGTCGTATTATTTGGCCTACGATCGCCTTCATTGCTGCGATTGTCGGTGTGTATTTGCTGAACGCCTATATCACGGATACCATTTCCGGTTTGAACAACGAATTGGATAGGGTCCGTGCCGAGGTCGAACGGGAACGCCCGCTCTTGACCAAGATTAGCGATTTGGAACAGAAGCGTAGCGTCATCAATACAAAGATTAACGCACTCAAGTCTATCCAGGTCAGCAAGAAACGTTGGGTGATTTTGTTTGAAAACGTCTCGTCGGTCTTGCCGCCGAACATGTGGCTTACCAGCATTTCCCAGCTCGGCGAAAACGAACTGGAAATGAAGGGCGCAACCTTCGATTTCTCCGAAGTCGCCGAATATATGGTCAAGCTTGAAAAGCAAGTCAGCGTCGACAAGGTTTCCCTGGTGACTATCACGACCACGAAGGTGGATGGTGAAGAAGCCTACAACTTTACAATAAAGGTCGTCCTTAAACAGGATCTCGGCCTTGCGGAGGGTTGATCATGGGTAATATCGATTGGAAAGACAAAAAGAACATATATGCGATTGTCGTAGTCTTGTTGATATTGGCTGGCGCCTATTACGTATATACTTATATGTGGGACCCGTTTGTGCAAGAACGCGAGAAGGTTGAACGCGACCTTTCGTCGGCCCAGGCGGAACTCGACAAGATTAATGCCCAAAAACTCCGCCTTGCCGAACTGGAAGTCCAGCTGGTGCAGGCCGAGAAGGATTTCGAAAAGCTGAAGGAAATGTTCCCGGAAGAGGAAAAGGTGCCGCTGCGCTTGCAAGACCTCTACGCCGTGCTCCGCGCTTCCGGCGTGCAAATCCAGAAGTTCAATCCCGAAGGACGTTCCGAAAGGGAACACTACATCGAGAACCGCTATTCCATCGCCGTCAATTCCGGTTACCACATGCTGGGTTACCTGTTTGCGGAAATCGCCAACTTCAACTATCCTACGGCCATCACCAACTTGAGGTTGAACCGTTATTCGGGAATCGCGCAGGAAATGCTGAAGGCGGAAACTCACGGATGGACCCCCATCACCATGTCGGTGACCTTTAACTTGACCACCTACACTTCAAAGCAGGTTGGCAAATGATGAAAAGCAAGATCCTCATGATGGTTTTGGGCGCAGCGATTGCCTGTAGTGCTGCGACGATTAAGGATGTGAAGCTCGCCTGCAGTGCCGGTGGCTGTGCATTGAAGTTCCAGTTCACGAGTGCCGACGACCTTCCTTCGTTCTTCCAGAAGTATAACGCTGCCGCCAAGACGCTTACCTTGGGCTTCTCTGAATCCAAGTTCGCGATGGGCGAGGGCGACTACGATGTGGACGCTGCTTCGCAGTATGTGCGGTCTATGCGCGTGTTCCGCGAGAATTTCCGCGGTATGGATTTCCTCAAGGTCGAACTGGCTGTGGGCCCGGCTATTTCGGGTGACAAGAACGAAATCGCTCTCGACAAATCTGACTTTATCTTGAAGGTTTCTGGCGAAAAGGAAAAAGGCTGGATTCTTTCCAAGCTTTACGCAAGCAAGAAGAAGGAAGCCGAAAAGGTTGCCGCCGAAGAAAAGAAAGCGGCTGCTCTAGCGGCTGCCGAAGAGAAGAAGGCTGCCGAAAAGCAGGCTCTGCTCGATAAGAAGGCCGCTGCGAAGGCTGCCGCCGAAGAAAAGAAGGCTGCCGAAAGGGCCCTCATCGAAGAAAAGAAACGTTTGGCCGAAGAGAAGAAGGCTGCCCAGAAGCAGGCCCTGCTCGACAAGAAGGCCGCCGCCGAAGAAGAAAAGCGGATTGCCGAAGAACAGAAGAAACTGGACAAGGCCATCAAGGAAGGTGGAGCCGTTTCTGCATTGCTCCCCGGTATCAAGGAAATGACGGTTTTGATTGGCTCCGGCATGGAACAGTTCCGCCTGGTTGCCGAATCTCCGATTGGGATTAGCCGCGTTGCTGGCCCGGGCAAGACGGGTATTATTACTGTCGCGCTCGAAGGACCGCAGAAATCCCCCGTGTTCAAGATTGGTTCCAGCTCGCTCGTGAAGTCGGTGGGCTGGGGTGCCAACGGCCTCCAGATCCAGCTGCAGTCCGGTGCAAATCCGGTAATGCTGGTGCAGGAAGGAGCCCTGATTTTGCAGGCTTCCGAGTCTTCTTTGAAGAAGGACGGATTCGTGTTCTGGACTGCCCGCCCGGATGGAATCTATACGCGTAACTGGGTGAAGTCTTCCGAAGAGGGCCGCTCCTTCGATAAATTTGTGAAAGGTTACGAGCCGGGCAGCAACAAGATTGTCTCTGCCGCCCAGACGTTCCACCTGCGCCCGGTTGTCCGCGAACTCATCGTGGTTGCCGACGAAACGGAATTCTACACGGCTCCTAACGAGAATGCTCAGGTCGTGAAGCGCCTCGTGTTTGGCGACCGCCTCGTGAGCCTTGACTTGGTTGGCCTCTATCGCAAGGTGCAGTTCGATAACCGCGTGGGTTACGTGAACCGCCGTGCCGTGAGCTTCTTCGACGAACTTTCCTCTGTGCAGATCGAACTCTTGAAGCAGGTCGACAAGGAAAGGGGTGAAAACTTGCAAGAAGGTGTTGCCCAGAGCGGTAGCATGCTCGAGTCTCTTTACGAAGATCGTATTATCTATAGCTCCTTCGGCCGCCGCGACCCGTTTGTCGAAATCAAGGGCCTGGTGGAAGAAGGTATCAATATCGACCAGGTTGAACTGGTGGGTATCATTTGGGAATCCGAAGTGCCGATGGCTATTCTTGTCGAATCCAAGAATCCTTCTGTGTCGTACACCATCAAGGAAGGCGACAAGATTCTCAATGGCAAAGTTCTTAAAATTACACAAACAGATGTGCTCTTCCTCATTCAAGAATTTGGTGTGAGCCGTCGCTACTCTATGGGTCTTCCCGATAAATTTGGGGGTCAAAAGTGAAAAAACTGACGAAAATACTGACGGTTCTTCTTCTGGCGGCAGGTATGTGCATGACTGCTTGGGCTGCCCCTGCCGAGGGGTCGATGGCTCCCAACAAGAAACTGTATGATTTCAACTTTGTCGATATGGACTACGAGGCCGTGTTCCGCTCCGTATCCGTGATTGCCGGTGTGGACATCTTGATTGCTCCCGATGTGAAGGGCAAGATGAGCCTCAAGGTGACAAAGAAGACTTGGCAGGAAACTCTCGACATTATCTGCGAACTGAACGATTTGACTTGGCTCATTCAGGACAAGTACATCACGATCCAGAGACTTGCGACTTACCAGGCGAAGCAGAAAAAGATTGCTGAAGAAGAAAGCCAGGCCGAGCAGAACGCTCCGCTTGTCCGTAAGAACTTCCAGGTGAACCATGCCGAAGCGAACGAATTGGTCAAGGTGCTCGAAAGCATGAAGTCTGGCCGTGGCCGCATTACTGTGGTCGAACGTACCAACTCCATCATCGTGTACGATACCGAAGCCCGCATCGAGCAGATGACCCATGCGCTTAACGAGCTTGATGTCGAAACCCTGCAGATCATGATTACCGCGAAGCTCGTTGTCGTAAACAGCGAACTGGCTCGTGAACTCGGTGTCGACTGGACGGCAACGATGGGCTCTACGGCTCTGACTCCGGGTGTCGCCGGTACGCCGACAGGTTCCGATATCGGTTCTTCCAGGACGAGTGCTGCAATCCAGTCCTTCCCGAACAAGGGCGTGACTCCGGCTGTTGCCAATGCTTCTACTGCCATTACGACGAGCGTTCTGGATAACCATCTCCAGCTGGCCATTACCAACTTGATGGGCGACGCTTCGACCGAAGTGCTTGCCAGCCCGCAGGTTTCTACCCTCGACAACACCGAAGCCTTGGTGTTCATGGGTGACAAGGTTTCTATCCGCGTGATTGACGATAGCGGCGAATCTTCGACGCAGCTCGTTGAAACCGGTATCAAGCTGACGGTGACCCCGCACGTTTCCGGTGACAACCGCATCCTCCTTGACCTCCATCCGGAAAATAACTCTTATGACTACGACTCCAAGGGCGAAATCGTCATTAGTACGCAGGAAGCCAAGACGAAGGTTGTGGTGGCCGACGGTGAGACGGTCGTGATTGGCGGCTTGACCCGTAACGAAGCTCAGGAATCCGAAAGCGGCATTCCGTTCCTCAAGGATATTCCTATCCTCGGCAACCTCTTCAAGTACACCAAGAAGTCTGTTGCCAAGAAGGACCTCGTGATTTTCGTGACGCCGAGAATCATCCGCAACTACATCGGCAACATCGATCTCTCGGAACCGACTCAGGAAATTTCTGGCCAGAAAACTTCGAACAATACCTCTAAACCGGAACCGGTGCCTGCTGGCGCCGTAGACCCGGCACCCGCTCCGGCCGCAGAACCTGCTGCCGAAGCTCCGGAAGCCGCTCCTGTCGAGAAGGCTGCCGAACCGGAAATGGCCGAAGAAACTGTCGAAGAGACTGTGGAAGAAGCTCCGGCCGCTCCGGAAGCCCCCGCTCCCGAAGCCACTGAAGGCGACTGGAACTAAGCGACAAGTGATAAAATTTAGAAGAGCCCTGCGGGGCTCTTTTTTTGTAGACCATTACGAGAAGGATTAACTGTAACAGGACTTTTATATGCCAGAACAGAATTTAACGCGTGAATCTTTGGTGGAGTTCTTCGGGGAAGAAGAATTCCAGAAGTTGTGCAATCACGAGGCGGGGCATGCCTTGGTGGCATTCCTGTTCAAGCGCCCGCTGGATTACGTGAAAATGGACCGCTCCAAGGAACGCCCGGGCATTACGCATATCGCGGGCAGCGAACTCGAAGGCGATGCACATATCGCTATGGCGGGCCATCTGGCGGAATTCCTGATTCGTCATGGCTTCAAGTGTGACCTTGATACCGTCATGAAGGACCTGCCGATGGAACTTTACAAGAGCGATGCGGACTACCAGCGTTTTCAGGCAGCGTGTTACTACTTCCAGTTGGCAGAGACGAACGTGGTTGAGCAGGACTACAATATCCTGATGGCATGCCAGAGGCAACTTTGCGAAATTGCGAAAGCGCTAAATGAGCGGGTGTATTTGTCCCGCGATGAAATTGAGAAAATCGTGAAGGGGGCGTGATGAGGCTCGAGGCTCGGGGCACGAGGTTCGAGCGATGAGCAGTGAGGCTGGTGAATAAGAATCACGCACTTCGTGCGTTAATAACAGACGGCGAAGCCGTGATATTTTTCCCTAGATCCTAGCCTCTAGATTCTCTGATGGAGATTGCTTCAGGGCTTCGCCCCTCGCAATGACAATCCCTAACCACCAACCACTAACCACCAACCACTAACCACAATCTACCTCACACCTCATAGCTCTCCACTATCTCACCACTAATGCCGCGAGTGCGAGTTCCTGGCTTGTGCGGGTGCTGCACTTGCCGCTCTTGATTTCGTAGTCGAGGTCGGCGAGCCGGCGCAGAACGCGGCAGAGGAGCGGTTTGCCCCAACGGCGCGCATTTTCGGGCGCCTTGCCTTTGACGTTAAAGATGAAGTCGTTCTTGCCGAGCTTAGCTGCGATGTCTTTGGGGCCCATGCCCTTGGCGAGCAGCGATGCGGTGTTGAGCAGGTCCAGCGTGTAGCTGTAGAGCGATGCGACAATCTGGACGGCGTTTACGCCGTTGTTGAGCATCTCGTTGAGCTTACGCGTGTATTCCTTGGCATTCCGTTGCCCGAAGGATTCCTGGATTTCGTAGGCGATGAGTTCACGCTGCGGGACGACCATGGTCTTCACGAGGTCGAGCGTGATTTTCGGTGCGTCCGGGGCGAAGAGCAGGATCTTTTCCACTTCTTCGCATACGAGCTTTGTGTCGGTCCCGAGTGCTTCGGCAAGGTAGTTGCTTGCTGCCGGGTCGATAGGCTTTTTGAAGTGGCCGGGAATCACCGAAGATATCCATTCGGCCATTTTATACTGCTTGGGAACATCGAATTTCTCGATTTCAGCAGCCTTCTTGAGCGCCTTGTACAGTTCCGTTGTAGCGGCCAGTTTTTCGAAGTCGAACAGCAACTTGCAATCCGGCGAGGTCGAGAGCCACTTTGCGAGGCTCTTGCAGTCGTCGGCTTTGAGGGCCTCGGCCTTGCGCACGACGATGGCCTGCTCCGGGGCGAACATGGATACCGAGCCGCACGATTCGATGACGATGTCGGCTACGGAGGCAATGTTTGTATCCGTGGCGTACAGGATCTGCTTGGCCAGGGGGTCGCTTTTTCGGTCACCCAAGGAATCGGACAGGAACTTCTCTATCCGCTGGTCCTTGAGAAACTGGTCGTCTCCGATGAGCGCTACAATCATGGAATTGTATTACTTGAAGTCGATGATTTCGAACTTGTTGACACCCTTCGGGGTCGTGACTTCGACGGTATCGCCGCGCTTCTTGCCCATGAGGGCTGCCCCGATGGGGCTCTTGAAACTGATTTTGCCGTTCAGGGCGTCGACGCTTTCGGGGGAAACGAGCTGGTAGACGACGTCACGCTTGGTCTTGATGTTCTTGACGGTGACGGTCGCTCCGAACTTGATGGTGTCGGAGGTGGCGTCAAAGGCGACGACTTCGGCGCGGGCGAGCTGGTCTTGCAACTTGGGCAGTTCCACGTTATCGATGGCGGCGAGACGTTCCTTGGCCGCATGGTATTCTGCGTTTTCGCTTAAATCGCCTTGTGCACGGGCGTCAATGAGTTCTTGGAGGACGCGGGGGCGTTCTACATTTTTTAAATTATTGAGGTCCTTGACGAGCTGGTCATAGGCTTCTTGTGTAAACGGGATCTTCTTTTCCATGCTCTACAAGGTAAAAATTTATCGGGCTTTTGTTTTGCCCCCAATGATGAAGATGGCTTCTTTTTAGGAGATGGTATGTACAATATCTTGGAAAAAGGCGGTGTCTGTTCCCCGAAGGGATTCACCGCGGCTGGAATCTGCGCTGGCATCAAGGCTAGCGGAAACGCCGACATGGCGCTCCTCAGGAGCGAGAAGGCCGCACGCTGCTTTGCGGTCTTTACGACGAACAAGGTGAAGGCGGCTCCGGTCCTGTACGACAAGGCTGCGCTTGAACATGCCCACTTTGCGACGGCCGTTGTCGTGAACAGCGGTAACGCGAACGCTTGTACGGGCGAACAGGGTTACAAGGATGCCGAACGCATGGCGACCCTCACCGAAGAAGCCTTGAATCTCGCCCCGAAGAGCGTGCTTGTTTGCAGCACCGGCGTGATTGGCCACCTGATGCCGATGGACAAGATTGAAGCGGGCATTCCGAAACTCGTGGAAAAGCTCCACGCTGACGCTTCCGAAGAATTCGGCCGCGCCATCCTCACGACGGACTTGGCTCTTAAGAGCCATGCCGTGGAAATCCACACCGAGAAGGGCGTGGTGACGATTGGCGGCGCCTGCAAGGGTTCGGGCATGATCCACCCGAACATGGCGACGATGCTCGCCTTCATTACGACTGACATTTCTCTCCCCATCGACTTTTTCGCGGAGTTCCGTGCCGACATCGCCGACTCCTTTAACGCGATTACCGTCGACGGCGACACCAGCACCAACGACACCTGCATCCTGCTTGCGAACGGCATGAGCGGACTCCGCTACGAAGACCTGAGCCTCTCCGAACAGGGCGAATTCCGTGCGGCACTCATGCTCATCATGCAGAGCCTCGCGAAGGATATCGTGCGCGACGGTGAAGGTGCTACCAAGCTCATCGAACTGCGCATCGAGAAGGCCGAAAGCCACGAAGAAGCGCTCCGCATGGCCCGCTTTATCGGTACATCCAACCTTGCGAAGTGCGCCATGTTCGGCGAAGACCCGAACTGGGGCCGTATTCTCAGCAGCGCTGGTTCCAGCGGTTGCAACATGGTGGCCGAACATACCGACCTGTACTTTGGCGATGTCAAGGTGCTCGAAGGTGGCCGTCCCATCCAGCTTGACGAAGCTCAGATGGCTGCCCTGCATGCCGTGGTCCGTCAGCGTGAGTACAAAGTAACGCTGGTGCTCAACATCGGCCAGGCATCCGCAAGCGCATTTACCTGCGACTTGAGCTACGGCTACGTGAAGATCAACGCGGAATATACGACGTAGGGTCTAGAATTTAGGGCCTAGAGGCTAGAGTATAGAATGCAAAAAGCGCTCCGGTTTGCCGGAGCGTTTTTTAGTTATATCCTGTTTACTAACCACTAACCACTGCTTACTAGTCCTTCAGGCAGCGGAGGCTGGCGCCGAATTCGGGATTGAACTTTTCGAACTTGGCGGTGTTCTTGTTCGTGACGAATGTGAGGACTTCGCCTTCGCTTGTCCAGAAGTAAGCCTTCTGTCCGGCTTCTTCGAGCTTGCGTTCCTTGAGCGGTACGTCGCTCTTGGCGAAGTGTGCGCCGCCGGCCTTGGCGCCGAATCCGAATTCATCCTTGCCGTTGCCGCGTTCGGCGGTTCCCTTGATGGGGTCCCAGCCGTAGCCGGCTTTCAACTTCATGCCGGGTTCCTTGCCCGCGAAGTCAAGCAAAACTTGCCATTCGTCCTTGCTCGGCATGTGGAATCCGTCGGGGCATGCCTTCTGGGCATTTTCGAAGTCGTAGAGACGGCCCCAGTGGTTGCACTGGTAACAGAGCGATCCGCTTGCCGTCGCGTAGTTGATATTTTCGGCAGTCCAGAGCTGCGTGCCGATGCGCACCCATTCGTAGGCGTAGCCGTCGCGCGGGTCCTTGTAGCTGCCGCTGGTGGCGGGTTCGCCGTTCTCGTCTAGGTACTTGCCGAATTCTATCTGCTTGTTCTGCTTGTAGAGGGCGCTGGAGGCGAGCTTGCCGTTTTTGTGGTAGCGGTTGACGGTGCCTTCGATGTAACCGTTCTCGTAGGGGAATTCTGCTTGCAGCGTGCCGTCTTCGTAGTATTCCTTCGTCAATCCCTGGCGACGGTCTGCTTCGTAGTTCGTTTCGCGCTTGAGGATGCCACTTTCGTAGTATTCCTTTTCGACTCCCTGCTTTTTGTCTTTAACATACGTGGTCTCGAAGCGGACGGCCCCGCTCGGGAACTTTTCGACGCGGACTTCTTCGCAACCGGTCAGCACGAGGGCTGCAGTGATTGCCAAGAGAGGGTAAACGAACTTGTTTTTCATAAGCAACTCCTTTGGGCCGAGGCTATTTTATAGGTGGCCTTATATGAAATCTAGTTTAAAAATTCGTTTTCGTCGTAAATTTGTCTGTTTTGTACAAATTTTAATCGCTTGTTCTTGGGCTGGCCGTCAGATTTCGATTCTGCCGGATGCCGCGAGCAACCCGATAATGTAGAGCATCCCGTCGTAGTACCGCCAGAAGCGGATGGGCACGGCCAGATTCGCAAGGTCGGCCACGAAGGGCTCGACAAGCGGGCTCCCGACAGGCAATACTTGTGCGCTCGCCGCATTCATGGCGATGAGGCCCGGAGTCGCATTGCGACCTTGGCGCGGGTACGGGGAACCGTCGACGGCGTAGTCCGAGAGGTAGGGCCTGCGGTCGTTGAAGTAATGCAGTTGGCGGGTGCAGATTTCGCGTTCGGCCTCGTCCGTGTGGAACAGGGCGTAATCGAGGCTCAGGTTGAGCGCTACGCGCCATGCGTCGCCGCTAAAGTTGTCGCTCTCGGGGAACCAGGGCATGGCCTTGGGCGTGCCGTCGTATTCGGAGTAGTCCGGGAAGAGCGCCGTAATGGGGTGGGCCGCCTTTTTCAGGTATTCGAGGCTGCATGCTGCGACATCGAGCCAGGTGTTGTCACCGGTCGCTTCTGCGAAGGCGCGGTAGAAGGCAAGCGTATGGTAGCTCGGGTCGGTGAAGTCGTTGCCGAGGACCGGGGAGAACTTGACCAGTTTCCGTTCGGGGTCGATCATCGGGCCCACGAGTTCGTTGACCGGCTTGTACTTGATGTCGTTGATGAGCTTGAGGGCGTCGTCGAAATAGTCGGGGCGGTTGAACCGCTTAGCCGCGATGAGGAGCGCCATGGCGAAGTATTCTTCGCCGTCCGGTGCGGCACCCGGGTCCATCATGGTAAATTCGGTGGTGGAAACTTGCCAGGAGAAGTAGCCCTTGTGCGGGCCGTCGGAGTTGTACAGGTACTTGCGAGAGAAGTTCCAAAGTTTCTGGAACATTTCGGGGTGGTCGGTCAAAGCCGTTATGAACATCCCGTAGCTCATGCCCTCGGACCGGATATCGTCGTGACCAATGTCGATAATGTACGACATGTCGTCGGAGGCGTCGAAACAGACTCGCTCGTCGACGGGGTCGCCTTCAAAAAGTTGACGATAAGCATTGTGAATGAGCTGGTCACCAAAATTTGGACCATAGCCCGATTCAATAAAAAGGTCGCGGGGCTTAAAACGTTGTTGCATAGTGTGAATATATATATTCAATGGGTGCGGGGACGCGTGTAAGGTAAAAAGACGTTTAATAATACCCCGTGTAATAAAAAAATATACAAAGAACGGGTAAAAAAGGGGATAAATGCAAAAGGCCGGCGATGGTGCCGGCCTTTCGAGTGGAGATAGTGGGAGTCGAACCCATGACCTACAGATTGCGAACCTGTCGCTCTACCAACTGAGCTATATCCCCATTGGGTGAGGCAAATATACGAAATTCGCCTCGTTCCGTCAAGCGGAAAAGCTTTTCGTGCAAATGGAATTTTTTTTATCTTTGTTGTTCAACCGAAAAAAGGGCATGCACTTATTTGCCGTAAATGGATGATTCAAAAGATGATGCTGAAGAAAATACAATCCTACATTCCTCTGAGCGAGCTTGAACGAGATTCCCGGCCAAGCGAGATGGTTGTGTGTTTTGATGGCGATAATGTCCGCACTTGGGCGGATTTTACCGATGACGTTTCCAAGGTACGGCGTTACCTGGAAGATCGGGAAAACGTTCCATGGATTATCCATTGCGAGGATTCGTATTACTTTATGGTCGGCCTTTTGGCTATGCTCCAGGGCGGTCGTAAAGCGCTGGTGACGGCGAACAGGCAAGAGGCTTTTATCAAGGAAATCCAGAAGCCCAGTTACGGCTTTTTGACCGACGAGCCTTTCGCGGGAGCCGCCTTGATTCAGGATGTGCTGCGCGATACGGAATCGGATGGGCGCTGGAACACGTTCGACAAGAATAATGCCCCCATGGTGATGTACACCTCGGGAACTACGGGCGAGCCGAAGATGGTCTCCAAGAAGTTCTGCCAGTTCGAGAACGAGTTATTTGAACTGGTGAAGGTGTTCGGCGATGGTTGGGTGGACCGCAAGGTCTACAGCACGGTGAACCATCACCATATTTACGGCCTGCTTTTCACGGTCTTGCTCCCGACGGCTACGGGGTTGCCTTACCGCAGGCGCCGTATCGATTACCCAGGTGAACTTGTCAGTATTGCGGGAGAGGCCGCGGTGATTGCGTCCAGCCCGGCGTACCTGAAACGCCTTGCTGCCGATGCCGAGCAGCCCATTCCCTTCAAGACGACGCCTATCATTTACTCATCCGGTGGCCCGCTCCCCGAAGAGGTGGCCCGCAAGTGCGAAGGCCTCACGGGTTATTGGACCACGGAAATTTACGGCAGCACTGAGACAGGGGGAATTGCGTACCGTCAATCCAAGAACGGCCCGATTTGGACGCCTTTCGAGGTCTGCAAGATGAGTATTGGTGAGAACGACTGCTTGAACGTGAAGTCCAGCTACATCTTGGAACCCGAAGGATTCACCACGGGCGACTTGGTGGATATTTATGATGATGGCCGTTTTTTGCTGAAGGGCCGCGCCGACTCTATTGTGAAAATTGAGGAGAAGCGAATTTCGCTCCCGGAGGTGGAAAACCGTTTGAAGCAGACGGGCTTGGTGCAGGATGTGCGCGTGGTGCCTATGGTGGGCAAGCGCCAGTACCTTGCCGCTGCCATTGTGCTGAATGCCGAGGGCCGGAACAAATTTGCGAACCAACCTAAACTGGAAATCAACAACTTTTTCAAGGCGCATCTATCGCAGTATTTGGAAAATACGGTGACTCCCAAGAAATGGCGTTACTTGGAAGAACTGCCGCAGGACACTCAAGGGAAAATCAAGATGCGCGACATCCAGGCGCTATTCAACCTTCCCGAATCCAAGAATTTCAAGATTTTAAAGATGCATCGCGAACCGGGTGCGCTTTCGTTGAAACTGGTTTTCCCTGCCGACAGTGATTTTTACGACGGGCATTTCCCGACATTCAAGTTGCTCCCTGCCGTGGCCCAGGTGGATATGGTGGCCGTTTTTGCTCACGCCTTGTTGGGAGCGCCTTGGGGAATCCAGAAAATCCAGCGGACCAAGTTCTGCTACCCTGTGTTGCCCGATACGGTCGCCAATCTGGAAATGAGTTATAATGCGGAATTGGGCAAGGTGCAGTTCAGCTACACCAACGAAAGCGGGCGCGTTTTATCGACGGGTTCGCTTTTAATGCAGATGAATGCGTGAGAATGTAAAAAATAACATTGCAAGCGGCTTCTAAGTTTATTGTATAATTTCTAAATTTGCGGCGCAGAAAATACAAAGGAGTATAAAATGAAAACTGTCGTCGTCGGACCTGAAAAATTGACCATTGAGCAAGTGGTTGCCGTTGCCAAGCGCGAAGCGCTCGTGGAATTGGATTCTAGCTCCCAGTTCCAGGAGAAGATTGATGCGGGCGCAGCTTTTTTGGACGAGGCTCTTGCTGAACATGGTGGAATTTACGGCGTGACGACCGGTTACGGCGATTCTTGCACTCAGGTGGTGCCGCCGGATCATTACTACGATTTGCCCGTGAACCTTACTCGTTTCCATGGCTGCGGCATGGGAAACTATTTTGACGAGGAAACGACCCGCGCTATCATGTTGGTGCGCCTGAATACGCTTGCTCGTGGATTCTCGGGTGTGAGCTATGCGCTTTTGAAAATCATCATGGACTTTTTGCAGAACGACATTCTGCCTCTGATTCCGCAGGAAGGTTCCGTAGGTGCAAGTGGCGACCTGACTCCGCTTTCTTACTTGGCTGGGGCTTTGATTGGTGAACGCGATGTCCTTTATAAGGGAGAACGTCGTGCATCGAAGGACGTGATGGCCGAACTCGGAATTACCCCGCACCGTTTCCGCCCCAAGGAAGCTATTGCTATCATGAACGGCACGGCTGTGATGAACGCCGTCGCTTGCATGGCCTTTAGCCGTGCCGAATATCTGGCCGACTTGAGCTGCCGCATTACGGCGATGAACACGATTGCCATGAAGGGGAATGCCTACCACTTCTACGAACGTTTGTTTGCCGTGAAGCCGCACCCGGGCTTGGTGACTGCCGCAAAGAAAATGCGCGATGCTATGAACTTGGAAGTCGAGAAGAACGTGATTCCCGAAAAGATTCAGGACCCGTACTCCCTGCGTTGCGCTCCGCACGTGGTGGGCGTGTTCTACGATTCCGAGCCGTTGCTCCGCCAGCTGATTGAAATCGAGATGAACAGTGCGAACGACAACCCGATTATCGATCCCGAAACCAGGAACATTTTCCATGGTGGACATTTCTACGGCGGACATATCTGCCTTGCCATGGATACGCTCAAGAACATCGTGGCAAACTTTGCCGACCTTCTGGATCGCCAGCTTGCAACGATTGTGGATATCAAGTTCAACCGTAAGTTGCCGCCTAACCTTTCGGGCAGCCAGGGCGAATTCTCCATCAACCACGGTTTCAAGGCTGTGCAGATTGGTGTTTCTGCTTGGACTGCCGAGGCGCTTCACAATACCATGCCGATGAGCGTGTTCAGTCGCTCCACCGAATGCCACAACCAAGATAAGGTAAGTATGGGCACGATTGCGGCTCGCGATTGTATCCGCGTGATTGAATTGACCGAGCAGGTGGCTGCAGCCGTGTTGCTTGCTGCGTCCCAGGCTCTCCGTATCCGCAAGGAACGCGGTGAACTGACCGAAGATCGCCTTGCCGGTATCAAGCAGACTTACGATCAGGTGTTCGAGAACTTTGCGCCGCTCGCCTGCGACCGCCAGTTGGAGCCGGACCTCCGTAAGACGCTAGAGCTGATTCGCGAAAAGCATTACGCTGTGTAATTGTACATTTGTTCACTATTTTTAAGACGGCTATGCCGTCTTTTTTTATATTTGAAGCATGACCAAGTCCATCGAAATCCGCGACGCGCACGAACACAACCTCCGCCATGTGAACCTTTCCATTCCCCGCGATTCCATCGTGGTGGTGACCGGCGTTTCCGGTTCGGGCAAGTCGAGCCTCGCGTTCGATACGGTGTTCCAGGAAGGCCAGCGCCGTTTTGTGGAGTCGCTCTCGGCGTATGCGCGCCAGTTTATCGGCCGCATGAAGCACCCCGAGGTGGAGAGCGTGCGCGGCATTTCGCCGACAATTTCGATTGACCAGAAGACGGTGAACCGCAACCCGCGTTCCACAGTGGGTACGGTGGTCGAGATTTTGGACCATTACCGTTTGCTTTTTGCTCGTTTGGGTGTGCCGCACTGCCCCGATTGCGGACGCGTAATCCAGGCGCAGACGGTGGACCAGATTGTCGATAACTTGTATGTAAGCGACGAGGGCAAGCAGATTACGGTGATGGCCCCGATTGTGCAGGAGCGCAAGGGTGAATATCGCAAGGAGTTGGCCGAACTCAAGGAAAACGGCTTTGTGCGTGCCCGCGTGGATGGCACGATTTATAGGCTTGAAGACGTACCTGCGCTCGTGCGTTACGAAAAGCACACGATTGAAGCGGTGATTGACCGCTTGTCGCTTGAACGCAAGAACATGAGCCGCCTGCGTGAGGCGTTGGAAGGAGCGTTGAAGCTGACCGACGGGAAGTTGGTGAGCTTCTTGTTGGTTACGGGTGAGGGTAAGGAAGAATACCGCTTGCAGGGTACGTTGCTCGCTTGCCCTAAGTGTGGCATCTCTATTCCGGAACTGGAACCGCGGTTCTTCAGTTTTAACGACCCGAAGGGCCGTTGCCCTGCCTGTAAGGGCATGGGCGAAAGCTACAAGTTTGACCTGGACTTGATTATCCCGGACAAGACGAAGTCCATCAAGGAAGGCTGCATTGCGACCATCAAGAAGGACGACGGCACGCTGATTTTCAGTGACTTCGGCCGCCGCAACTTGCGTAACATCGCGAACGAAATGCATTTTTCGCTGGACACGCCGTGGAACAAACTCAAGAAGGCGCAACAAGATGCCGTCTTGTACGGCACGCCGAGCGAATCGGAACGCGGGATTATCCCGATTATGCAGGAATTGTGGGACATGTGGCATATTTACCACTTCCGCAAGTACATGCAGATTGGCGTTTGCCC
>NZ_CAMZCS010000042.1 GCF_947305105.1 uncultured Fibrobacter sp.
CCATCATCATGGGTGCCCGTAACGAAAGCCTCTTCCTCATGAAGGAAGAAATGACCGCCCTCGCCGACGAAATCATTTTCATGACCGACGACGGCTCCTACGGCCGCAAGGGTCTCGTGACCGAACCGCTGAAGGAACTCTGCGAAGACACGAAGGGCAAGCCGGACATGGTGCTCGCCATCGGTCCTCCGATCATGATGAAGTTCTGCGCTCTCACCACCAAGCCCTACGGCGTGAAGACCGTCGTGAGCCTCAACAGCATCATGGTGGACGGAACCGGCATGTGCGGTGGCTGCCGCGTGACTATCGGTGGCAAGACGAAGTTCGTCTGCGTCGATGGCCCGGAATTCGACGGCCACGAAGTCGACTGGAACAACATGCTCCAGCGTATGGGCGCCTTCAAGCCCCAGGAACAGGAAGCCTTGCACCGCTTCGGTGCCAACGACGGCCACAAGTGCAACATTGATAAGATGGCTGACGCAAAGGCCAAGGAGAGCAAGTAATGTCTGAACATTTGACTCGTGAACAGTTGGACGCCGCCGCCAAGGTGGAACTTGAAAAGATTAAGGCTCTTCCGCAGCCGCTCAAGCCCAAGGACAAGACTGCTATTCCGGCCCAGCCGATGCCGCAGCTCGAACCCAGCTACCGCGCCCGCGTGATGGAAGAAGTGGCTCAGGGTTACACCGAAGCCCAGGCTATCGTGGAAGCCAACCGCTGCCTCGCCTGTAAGAAGCCGTTCTGCGTCGAAAGCTGCCCGGTGCACATCGACATTCCGGCCTTCATCGCGAAGATTGCCGAAGGCGACTTCAAGGCCGCTATCGCCAAGATTAAGGAAACGAGCTTGCTCCCGGCTATCTGCGGTCGTGTTTGCCCGCAGGAACGCCAGTGCCAGATGAACTGCACCATGGGCAAGATGCACAAGGACGTGAACCAGGCTGTGGCTATCGGCCGCCTGGAACGCTTTGCTGCCGACTACGAACGCAACAACGGTGGTGCTTCCGTGCCGTCCGTCAAGCCTGCTACCGGCAAGAAGGTGGCTGTGATCGGTTCCGGTCCTGCCGGTCTGGTTGTCGCTGCCGACGTGCGCCGCGAAGGCCACGACGTGACCATCTTCGAAGCTTTCCACAAGCTCGGTGGCGTGGTCCGCTACGGCATTCCTGAATTCCGTCTGCCCAAGAAGATCGTTGACAACGAAATCGAATCTCTCGCTGCCATGGGCGTGAAGTTTGAGACAAATTTTGTCATCGGCCGTACTCGCAAGCTCAAGGATTTGATTGAAAAGGATGGCTTCGATGCCGTGTTCGTCGGTACCGGTGCTGGCCTCCCGCTCTTCATGAATATCGAAGGTGAAAACCTCGTCGGTGTGTTCGCCGCTAACGAATACCTGACCCGCGCCAACCTCATGCGCGCCTACGACAAGGAACACGCCGATACTCCGATGTGGCCCGGTAAGAACGTGGTCGTTCTCGGTGGTGGTAACGTCGCTATGGACGCTGCCCGTATGGCTCTCCGTCTCGGTGCCGAAAAGGTCCGCATCGTCTACCGCCGCAGCATGAACGAACTTCCGGCCCGTAAGGAAGAAGTTCTCCATGCCCAGGAAGAGGGTGTCGAATTCTGCGTTCTGCAGAACCCGGCCAAGATTCTTGGCGACGAAGCCGGCCACGTGCGCGGCATGCTCGTCGACAAGTACGAACTCGGCGAACCCGATGAAAAGGGCCGTCCGCGTCCGGTCAAGGTCGAAGGTGCAAGCTTCGAAATCGAATGCGACACCGTGCTCGTTGCTATCGGTAACGGGAGTAACCCGCTTATCAGCAACACCACGCCGGAACTTTCTGTCGACAAGAAGGGTCACATCCTTCTCGAAGATGCCGCTGCCAACAAGACCTTCATGGAGAAGGTTTATGCCGGTGGTGACATCGTGCTCGGCGCTGCTACTGTGATCCTGGCTATGGGAGAGGGTCGCCGCGCTGCAGCAGGCATCAACGAATATTTGAAGAAATAAACTTCGCGATAGTTCGTCACCCGGACTCTCGACGTACGAGTTGTACGCCTTCGGTCCGGGTTCCTGCTCTCGCTCGTTTCTTCTTCAAATCTTGGATTTGATAAAAAAGATGGTTTCGGCCATCTTTTTTTAGTTAACATGTTATAAAAAGGTTTTATTTCGCTTACAATTACTTTACAAATAAAACTTTGTTTATATTTACAACGTTGTTTTTAACGAGGGGATTAAAATGAAAAAAAGCATATACGCTTCGGCGTTGCTTTTATTTGTTCTAGGGTGTTCTAATTCTGACTTGTCGGTTGGGACTGATTCCATGCAAGCAGAGGACTCGAATGTCAACGTGCTTACGAGCGCAATCGTGAGCGACCCGAGCCTTGACCCTTATACGGTTGAGAATATGAACAGGGCTATGCGGAAAAGCATCTTGGCAAAAACCTCCGCAATCGATTCTGCTGAAGTGGAAAGCATGGAATTGAAGCCGAACTTTCTTTATGTGCGGTTCCTTGTTCGTGGGAAAGACGAACTTGCCGAATTGAAGGCGCGCGATACGACCATAGTGTATTTCAAGCATCCGCTTGACTATAAACCCATCAAAAAGCCGGCGGTTTATGTGGACCCGACTTTGCCTGATTCTGTCAAGCCGTATTTTGCAGCGGTTCCTGCCGACTTTGATTTTGGCTCTACGAAATACGATGTAATCAAGGAACTTTTCCTCGTGGAGCCGTTGGATGAAGATGACAATGAAGAACGGGATTCTATTTCGGCTGCGCGTTCAGTTCTGAAAAAGGCTTCCTCTGGGAACCCTGTTGCGGAAAAATTGAATGATTTGGGTGTTTCTTTGCAGGAGATTGAATGGACTTCTCTTCAAATGACTGGAAACGTTGGTGAAAGGGAGCCGTCATTGTCGCAGGCTCCGGTCTTGGAAAAAAAGAATACGTTCGCTTGGTCGCTTCTGGGAACAGGTAAAAGATATAAGGGACATCTGGAAT
Organism: uncultured Fibrobacter sp.; assembly: GCF_947305105.1. NCBI lineage: Bacteria > Pseudomonadati > Fibrobacterota > Fibrobacteria > Fibrobacterales > Fibrobacteraceae > Fibrobacter > uncultured Fibrobacter sp. Next base: position 2,992 of record NZ_CAMZCS010000042.1, read on the forward strand.
TTGAAGACGACATTTTACATGCGCAACCTCTTGTTGGGGTCCGTGTAACAGGTGGCTATTCTTACTATTGGAAGGAAACGCATACGAACGAAAATGGTGACTTTAAAATCCCGGAAAAATGGAATTTTTCCATAGATTACGAAGCAAATTTTGATTCAGATGATTTTTTGCTAGAAGATGGTCATTCTTCTTATGGAGAGGACCTTGAGATTGAGAATAACAATAAAAAGAAGGACTGGAATGAAAAATTTACTGGGAGAAAGGCCAAGTGGTGTATCGTGTGGACTGCGGCTTATCAGTATTGGTATGGGAATAATTTCGGGCTGAAGAGGCCAAGGCAGAATACTACATGGAATTGGAGCTTGGATATTGAAGTATATTATAAGAACAAGAAGGATTATAAAAATAATGTTCCCACTAGTGGTCCTTTTATTGGGTGTGGGGCAGGAGAGTCGAATGGTAGGTACAGCAACAATTGGGGTGGTTTGGAAGAAATATGTATATCTACTTATGGAAGATCGTCAAAAGAAATTTATACAACGGTAATTCACGAGGTTGGACATACGAGTCATTATTGGAATACTTCACAGTCACTATCAAAATTTTTTGATTTGCCGGAGGATTTCAGAAATACATATACGAGAGGAGTTGAAAATTTCTTTGCTGAGAAAAGATATGGTGTTCCGGGACAAACATATCATTCAAATGTATATACCGGAATAATTGAAGATTTACAAGATTCGGACGCATTCTATAAGCCCAAAGGAGATGGTTATGTTGTTGTAAAAGGGGATGCTGTGCGTGGATTCAATATTGTTGATTTGGAAAAGGCCGTTTTTGCAACATCCTCTTTAACTGAATTGAAAAAATATCTTAAAAAACATTATCCATCTAATGCGGGTGGGCGAGTTTACACTAATCAGGCTATGGATGATTTGTTTAATTATTGGATGAAATAGGGAATATAAGATGAAACTAGCTGTTGTTGTAGTTTTATTATTGATGTGTGCTTGCTCATCGCCGGACGAAGTGGATGATGCTGCGTATGGGTTTGCTGTTGATTACAAGAATGAGACTTCCGATGTTGTTCGGTTTTGCTTGAATTTAAAGGGTGATTCCGTTTGTGATACATTGGAGAAGAATGAAGTTAGGAACTTTGAGGCAGTTGTTGATTCCATAATTCATGAAAAAAATTGTTGTAGCACTTATTATTTGGAATCTTTTGACTCTATGAATGACTCGATAGATATTTATATGGATTCCGAAATAATATCATCGGGATATAACGATGATATCGGGGCAAAACTGACGCTTTACCATGTGATATTTAGAAATAAGTGAATATAAAAAAAATGGAAGGCTCCGCATTGTAGCGGAGCCTTTTTGTTAACTTTCGTTAACAAAATAGTTTGCCTGATAGGGCTAGTGGTTGCCTGGATGGGGCGGATTTATTACCCATAATGAAAAATGCGTTGTAGATGTTGAGAATTTTGCGTGTTGTTGTTGTCGTCAGCAACGTGTATTTTTCTTTTTTCAAACGTTTTTTAAGCCCTTTTGTTATTTTTGGATAGCTTAGGTTCTTGGGCTATTGATGAGGGTACGATAGCTCCTTTTGCCTTTTGTGGAAAAACGTAATCAAATACGGAGAGCATAATGTTAGACCTTCTTGCGGTTCAATCAAGTACGACCAACGCTACTATTATTACGTTGGCATATACGCTTTGCCTTGCCTTTATCTTATCTTCGGCAATCGGCTGGACTTACGAAAAGACCTTCCTCGGGCTTTCCTATTCCAGGAACTTTGTTCAGGGCATCGTCCTGAGCTCGGTTGCGGCTGCAATGATCATGCAGGCCATCGGCGATAACGTCGGGCGCGGTCTCGGTATGATGGGTGCGCTTTCGGTGGTCCGCTTCCGTACGAGTTTCAAGGACCCGCGAGATATCATGTTCATATTTGCGGCGCTAGGTGCGGGTATCGGCTGTGGCGTTTATGCCTGGGGTGCCGCTGTCGGCGGTACGATAGCCTTCTGCTGTGTCGCTTTCCTCCTTTCCCGTACGGGTCTCGGTACCAAGCACTTCTTTGACGGTATGCTCCGCTTTGCTCTCCCGAACGAAGGCGATGCCCGTGCCCAGGTCGAACATATCATGAAGACGAGCCTCAAGACTTTCATTCTCATCACCATGCGCGAAGTCGATGGCGGCGCCCGTCTGGATGTCGCTTACCAGATTCGCCTGCGTGCGACGAAGCCCGCTGCCGAAATCCTGAATGACCTTTCCAAGATCGAGGGTATTTCGGATGTCCAGTTCATGATGCAAGACGCGACGACGGAAATGTAAGGGGAGGATACGATGCACAAACTTGAAGATCTTCTCGACAATTTCTGGAACACCCACAAGAATAATGCGGGTGTCGCCTACGTCTATACTCACAAGCTGTCTTTGGCTTGGGCTTTCTGCGTTGTTTTTGCCATTGTCCTTGGCTTGGTTTACCAGGGCAAGGTGGCCATGTTCCGCGGCATTGCCGATGCGAACGAAACCATTATCAGCGTGCCCTCCGCAACCGAAATCGTTAAGGTCCACGTGGTTCCCGGCCAGGAACTCCAGGTGGGCGACACGATTGTCGAAATCAACCGCCCGGACTTGACTCTCCGCATCTCCGAAGTTGCCCGCGAAATTGACGCCCTCGAAGGCCGCAGCAACCTGAGTTCCGCCGAAATCGACCAGAAGGTGGCCGAAGTCAAGGCGAACCTCGAGACAAGGCGCCTCACTCTCAGCGCCGAAATCCGCAACCTCGAGACGGAATACCAGAAGAACAAGGAAATTTCCGCCAAGCTCAAGAGCCTCTCGAACTCGAAGTCCAGCGGCGACGGCAACGACGCCATGGCCCTGCAGATCAAGAGCCTCAAGAACGAACTTGCATTGGCTACCAAGAGCGCAAACCAGCAAATCGCCCTTTTGCGCGGCAGTGGCCGCCTGCAGAAGACGAGCGGACAGAGCGAAGTCGAGAACCTGAAGAAGGAACTGGCCGAACTCCAGAAACAGCAGGAAGACCTCGTCCAGATTGCCAAGGAAAACTGGGTGGTCGGTGACGTGAACGTCCGCGATGGCGAAAAGGTTTCGAGCTTTGCCCCGATTCTCACCCTCACGCACAAGCGCCCGACGATTATCCGCGGCTACATCAACGAACAGATTTACCAGAACATGGATGTGGGCGAGACTGTGAAGGTGACCACGCTTGCCGGTACGGGCAAGGCGGTTGTCGGCGAAGTTGTCGGCCTCTCCAGCCGTATCGTCCCGTTCCCGACCCGTATGTGGAAAATGCCGGAATTGCCGGTGTACGGTCGTGAAGTGACCATCAAGATCCCCGAAGAGAATCCGTTCCTCCTGGGCGAAATGGTGACCATCGCGGAAATGGGCGTTATTCAACAACATCTCAAGAAAGACGGTAAGAAATAATGAAGCGCTTTGTTGCACTCCCTATCATGTTGTCTGCGGCCTTGTATGCAGGTCCGCTGACGTGGGACCGTCTTGTCCAGTCGGCGCAGACTGACCCCCGTTTCGAGGCCGCGCAGAAGCGCTCCGAAGCAACGTCTTCTCCCAGGAACACGAAACTCTGGGACAAGATGGAATTGCGTTACCAGTTGGATGGTTTTAGCTTTGCCAAGCACGACTTTGAATTGCGTATGAGCCCCAAGACGTTCGGCGAAGGCTCTGCCGACCGCGAACGCTACGAGGCTAATAAGGCGTACGAACTTGCCCGCTTTGGCGTGGAGCGCTCCTTGTTGCTGTATGACCGCTACGAGCGCGGTGTGCGCTATGTGATGCGCAAGAAGATTAACGAAATCAACAAGCAGTTGCTACAGGTGAATGCCGACCGCATCGAGGTGTTGCACCTCAAGTCCGGTTCGGCGTCCTTCAATCCCGAAGACCTGATGGCCGCTCTGGAAAAGGGTGCTACCTTGAAGGCGGATTTGCTTTCGGACAGCACGGCTTTGCGTGACGCGGAACTCAAGATGAAAATCTGGGTGCCCGATTTCGATGGAGTTGACCTGGATTCCTCGTTCCTCCCGACCATGGACGAACTTGCTCAGAACCTTTCCAATGGTGTGGAAGTGAATGAAAACTTCCCGCTGGTGGCGATGGCCCGCGGCAAGCGCGACGCCGAAGTTGCCCAGGCCAAGCAGGACGTGAGCAAGGGTCGTGACTATATCTCGCATATCGGTATTGGTTATGCGCTGCAGATTGAATCCCGCATGGAAAAGTACAAGACGATGGATGCGACGGACGTCTTCGGTACGGGGCAATATCGCGACTACTTGGAAGATTTCAAGAAGGAAACAGGTTGTGAGATCGCTTTGGGTTGCACTGCGACGGCAGATTTCCTCGTCCCGGACAAGGACGACCGCAAGACGGCCGACAAGTTCTTCGTGAACCTCGCTTTCCGCCTGCCGTTCTTCGACAGCGGCAAGGATGGCGATCTCAAGCTCCAGGTGGCCAAGCTCGATGCCGAAAGCGACTACCTCGCTGACGTGCGCGATATCAACCAGAAGGTGGCCCGCCTGACCGAGGAAGTGCTTGCCATGATTGGCCAGTGGAAGGTGCAGAAGGAATATGTGCAGCAGGTGAACGCGAGCGGGTTCATGGAACAGTTCGCGATTAATGCCGGCTCCGACCCCCTGTTGCTCCTGCGCGCCAAGGAAAGTTCGCTCGAAAGCGACATGAAGGCTGTCAAGCTGGAATACGATATTTTCGTGCGCTACCTGGAATTGCTCAACTATGCGGGCATCCTTGCCCGCGAGGGTAGCGCAAACCATCTCCGTGAGGCTTTGAAGTAATATGGCAGAAGCCCGTGGATTTAGCCTTCTCGAACGTTTCGAGCTGAAGTACCATATCCCCGTCGCGTGGGCGGACCGGATTGGTGCCTTCCTTGCTCCGTATTGCGAAGAAGACTATTATTCCAAGATTACTCCGGGTGGTTTCTACTGGATTACGAACCTGTACCTGGATAGCCCCAAGTGGACATTCCTCGGTTGGAAAAAGAAACAACTCCTGGACCGCTTCAACATGCGCATCCGCACCTACGGCGAGCATCCGGCTCAGGACGGCACGTTCCATTTCGAGGTCAAGCGCAAGATCCGTAGCATCTGCTACAAGAGCCGCGCCACTATCAAGGGAATCAACCCCGGTGAAGTCTGGCACATGAAGCCCGATGAATGGCCTTGCAAGACGGACAAGGATCGCAAGTACCTCAAGGATTTCCTTTACAAGACGGAACTCCACGGGGCTCACCCGCGCCTCTTGACGCAGTACAAGCGTCGCGCCTGGTTCGGGCTCCGCGAGGAATATTCCCGCGTCACTATCGATACGGGCATGCGCTTCCGCGAAGAGAACGGGTTTGATTACACGGTGGACCCGCACTACATGCATTCGACCGGACTTCCGAGGTTTTTCCAGCCGGGAATGGACGCTGTGCTCGAATTAAAGTGTCCTTGCTCACAGGTGCCATACTGGATGTTCGACCTGATAAGATTTTTGAACCTTAAGCACTCCGCATTTTCTAAATTCGGTAATGCGGCAGCTGAATGGAAACGGGTTTACGAGAACCCGCGTAGGTTCAAGAGCCCCTACTGGACGAAACTGGCTGGGAATTTTTAGAGTTTTTTATTATAGAGTTTGACTTGAACAAAGGATGGCCCCTATGAATATGAAAAAGTGGCTTTTGACCGGTACCTGCGTTGCTTTGCTCGGTGCGCTTTCTGCTTGCACCGATGACGAAAGCAAAAGCAATCCTGTAACTCCTGAAGTGAGTTCGGATTCCAATGGTGGTAGTAGCGGCGGTATTGTCGATCCCCAAGGTTCCGACGGCAATCCGGCTAATTCTGGCAATAGCAGCGGCGATCCTGCTGCTAGCAGCAGTAGCAGTGTTGGACCTACTCCTGGTGATTCGAGCAGCAGCGAAGAACCCATTGATCCTACGGGCGAACCGCAGATGGGCTGTTCCGAAATCATGTACAATGCGGCTGACGGTTCTGCCTTGGAATGGATTGAAATCTATATCGTCGGTGGCATGGACATGGACAACATGCAGAATTTCGACCTTCACCTGAGCGGAGCCGTTGATTACATATTCCCCGGAGAGCCCTTGAAGAAGGGTGAATACATCGTGGTGACGAACGATCCTACTGAGTTCATGGCGACTTATCCTACGTTTGCCGGCCGTCTGTTTGGCCCGTGGGATGGCGGAACGCAGGTCAAGTTGGCCAACGAAGGCGATGTCGTGAACGTGAAGGTTAGCGGCGAGGGCGACGTGAGCTGTGCCTTTGGCAACGAACCTCCTTGGCCGAGCCTTGCCGATGGCAAGGGCCGTACCCTCGTGCATGTGAGTGGCAATGCTGCCCAGCCGAACTCTTGGGCTGCAAGCAAGCTTGACAAGGGCAATCCCGGTGTCGGCAACGACGAGTGGGTGACCCCTGCTGCAGTGCGTATCAACGAAATCATGCCGACTATCGGTGAAGACAACGCATGGATCGAACTGTACAATACGGGCGACAAGGAAGTGGATGTCGCTGGCTGGACCATCGAAGTCAAGCGCCGCAAGCAGACTCTGACCATCAAGTCCGGGACTGTCTCCACGGTGATTCCTGCGAAGGGATACGTGAAACTTGATGCTGTCGATAATTTCAGCGAGGAACTGGTGGTGAGCCCGCAGGGTGGCGAATTCTACCTGCGTGGGTCGCTGGAAGGCGAAGAATCCAGTATCTGGGTGCCTGCCGGTACGGGTACAAGTGGCGTGATTGACCTGAGTGACGGTTCTACGGCCCAGGGCCCGCTGGCCTCCGCTACACCGGGTGAAAAGAATTCTGCCCTCAAGATGGGATCTGTCTATATCAACGAAATCCATTACCATCCGAACGAATCGGATCCGGGTGCGATTCCGTTTGAATTCATGGAATTGGTGAACGGTACTGACAAGGCTATCACTCTTTACAACACCAACACCGATGTCCAGAAGGGTTGGAAAATCGAGGGTATCAACTTGGAATTCGGGAGCACGACGGTTCTTCCGGCCAAAGGTATGATTCTCCTGATTCCGGCGGAATTGGATCCGATGGTGGCTTCGAACCTGGGCATTACGAACTGGGGCCCGGATCTTGTCCGTTCGACCTATTCTATCCCGGAAGCGGTGCAGATTGTGACTTACTCCGGTAAGCTCTCTAACCGCAGCGAAACGATCGCTGTCAAGGAGCCTTTTGCCAAGGTCGAAAGCAAGTCCGCTCCGAATGGCTTTGCTTACTTCTACATTTGGCACGATGCCACGCTCTATTCTGACCGCTGGCCGGCTTTGAAGGAAGCGGATGGTCTCGGATTCAGCTTGCAGCGTGTCGATACGAAGACGATGGGTTACGAAGCGAGCGCCTGGAAGGCCGCCGAACCGACCCCCGGCAAGTAAAAACAAGCCTCATGCGAGATTTCCCCCGGTTTTTCCGGGGGATTTTTGTATGTCATAGTCATTTTTCCCCGTTTTGTCAGAAATGGCTTGGTTTTGCGGGTGCCAAAAAGGGGTAATTTGCTATTTTATTTTTTGCTATGAAGTTGCGCTTTACATTTCTTGTTTTTGTTTCTGTCGCGGCAATGGCAGCTCCCCTGTCGCTACAGGATGCCCTTAACATGGCAAAATCGGGCAACTCGCAGATTAAGGCCGAAAGGGCTAAGGTCGAAATGGCCGAAAGTGGTAAGGACGAGGCCCGCTCTCGTTTTATGCCTACTGTATCCCTATCTGCAGGGGTTACCAAAATTAACGACCCCATCAATATCGACCTGAACGAAATCCGTTCGGGGATTATCTCGGTGCATGGGGCCGAAGCATACCAAAATTATTATAGGACCGGTTACGATGCCGCCTATGAGCGAGCCACAGGGGCGGGAATGCCCGATGAAATGGCTGATCCTATGGCGAGAGGCGTCGGTGATTCCGTGGGGAATCTCGCCAAGATGAAGACGGAATCCTCGCTGGATTCGGCCTTGCCGGATTTCAAGAAAAGAGTCCAGGATGACGTGTTCTTCAATGCACGCTTGTCCGTCGTGTGGCCGATTTTTACCGGGCTCAAGATTTATTCCGCCTACGATGCCGCTAAAGAAAACGTGACGGCTCGCAAGGCCGAATTTGACATGGCCCAGAACGCCATCCTCATGGATGTCGCGACCCGGTATTTTTCCTTGCGACTGGCCGAAGAATTGACGTTGCTCCGCGAGACGACGAAACGCAATTTGGAAGGCCACTTGGAACGCTCTAAAAAATTGGAAGAGGGCGGGCAGATTAGCAAGGCGGAACGCCTGCGCGCCGAGGTGGCCCTTGCCGAAGCCCAGAACGCATTGGAAGATGCCATGCGCGACCAGACCCTGGCTCGCCTCGCTTTGGCTAGCTTATTGCATACGGACACGAGCATCACCGCGACAACCCCGGTTGAGTCGCCCGAAGAATACCGCTCCATTGACGAAATCAAGGCGCTGGCACGCGAGAAACATCCGGGACTTAGGCAGTTGCGTACTGAGCGCAAGCGCAGTCAGGCCGCCGTCAGTGCCGCCCGTGCGGATTACTTCCCGACGGTTGCCTTGTTCGGTTACAAGGAACTTTATACGAAAGACCTGACCATACTGGAGCCGGAATGGGCTGTGGGTGCGAAGGCTCAGTGGGATTTGTTCAAGGGCGGCGAAACCCGCTCCAAGGTGAGCGGCGCGAAGGCGCTGGACCGTTCGCTGGCCAGTATGGAAGAACAGACTTTGGACAACATCAATTTGCTTGTCGAAAAGCGCTGGCGCGAGATGGAACATGCCAAGAGCCGCTTGATTAGTTTGCAGAAAACACGTGAGTTGGCCGACGAGGCTTTGCGTAGCCAGAACAAGGCTTACGAGGCGGGTCTTGCGACCGGCCTCGATGTAGTGGATGCCGAACTGGCGCTGTCACGTTTGCAGGTGGCCGATTTGAAGGCTCACTATGATGCCGTTATCGCATGGCTCGGCTTGCTCGAGTCTTGCGGCGAGGTTGAGAATGCTGGCACCTTGCTCACGGCTTCTAAGCCGGTGGCTCCTGTGCAACCCGCTGCGCCTGTTGTGGATTCTGCGGCGACTGCCGCGCCTGCTCCTGCGCCGGTTTCACCGGCACCTGCCGCTGCGGATTCTGTTGCCCCCGCGCAAGTGCCTGCTGATTCGGCTGCAACCCCGGCCCCCGCGCCGGCAAAGGAATCTTCTGAACAAGGAACCGCGGGAACGGTTCCCGAGAACAAGGAGAATAAACAATGATCAATGCGTTGAAATTCTTTGGCAAGATGGTTATCGTGCTGTCGCTGGGTGCGCTGGTCGTGCTGGGCGTTGTCCAGCTCAAGAAGTTTGCCACCGAACCTCGCGAGCAGTTCTTGCAGGGGCAGATGGAAGCAAGGCGCGTCCTTGTCTCGGGTAAGATCCCCGGACGCCTTGAGGCGCTGTTTGTGCGCGAAGGGGATTTCGTGTACAAAGATTCCCTCGTGGCGATTATCAGCAGCCCCGAAATAGAGGCGAAGAAAATCCAGGCCGAAGGTGCGCTTGGCGCCGCGAAGGCCCAGGCGAACAAGGCCCGCAATGGTGCCCGCAGCGAAGATATCACCGCGCTCAAGGCAATGGCCGACCGCGCTCAGGATGCCGCGACGCTTGCGAAGAACACATACGACCGCGTGCAGAAACTTTATGACGAGGGCGTGCTCCCGCTCCAGAAACGCGACGAAGCCGAAACCCAGATGAAGGCGAGCCAGTCTGCCGCTGATGCCGCGAAGGCGCAGTACGACCAGGCCGTGGCCGGTGCCCGCAGCGAAGACAAGGCGGCTGCGAACGCCCTTGTGATGCAGGCCCGCGGTGCCTCGGCCGAAGTCGACGCCTACCTCGAAGAAACCAAGATTCGTTCCCCGATTACGGGCGAAGTTTCGCTCAAGCTTGCCGAAGAAGGCGAGGTTGTCGGCTCGGGTATGCCTGTGGTGGCCGTGACGGATTTGGACGACGCCTGGGCGGTGTTCCACCTCCGCGAAGATTTCTTGAAGAACGTGTCCAAAGGCAAGCGTTTTGTGACCCACATCCCGGCACTCGACAGCGATGTCGAAATGGAAGTGAGCTACATTGCCTCCGTGGGCGACTACGCTACGTGGCGCAGCAGCAAGGAAAGCGGCGGCTTTGACCTCAAGACGTTCGAAGTGCGTTTGCGCCCCACGCAAAAGGTTGACAACTTGCGCCCGGGCATGAGCGTCCTCCTTTCGGCGGAAGCTATTCGATAACGGAGGCTTGCCGTGCTGTTGCAGGGATTCCTGAAAACGGTCCGGAAAATCTATTTCAGCCACAATCTGGTTTTGTGGCTGATTCTCCTCGTGTTGCCTGTCGGGGTTTCGGTCTTTATGCTGGGCCTGTTCTCCTCGCAAATTGTGCAGCATGTGCCTATCGGCATTGTTCGCCAGGATGACAGCCACTTGGCCGACCGCCTGGAATCTAAGTTGCGTTCCAGCCCCGTTCTGGACGTGAAGATGATTTGCCACGACATGAGCGAGTGCGAGCATGCTGTCATTCGTGGTGACCTTCAGGGGTTCCTTGTGCTCCCCAACGATTTGGAACGCCGTGCGCTAAGGTTCGAAAGCCCGGTCATCCCGGTTTATTCGAGCGGCCAGAACTACTTGATCAACATGTTCGCAACCAAGGAAATCCGTGCGGTACTTTCGGCGGCTGGGAGCGAAATGTTTACGGCCCAGATGGACGATCCCGTGAAAACGGAAATCCATTCCGTGGGCAACATCGCCGGGAACTACCAGGGATTCCTCGGGCTCGGTCTTGTGACGGCGCTGTTCCACCTTGCGGCGATGATTGTCGGCGTGTACGTGGCATCGTATCCGCTCCGCGACCACCGCGTGAGGGAAATGCTCGGCTATGCACGCGGCTCCCGGTTTACGCTGTGGCTTGCGAGCATGCTCCCCATGAACATCGTGCTTTGGCTGGGCATGATTGGTTGCTACGCTTATTGCCACCGTGTTCTCGCTCCGTTAACTCTTGATGAATTTGTCATGACTGCTGCCGCGCAACTGTTCATGATTCTCGCATGTTCTGGTGCTGGATTTGTATTTGTCGGTGTGGTGGGCGTGATGAGAATTGCCACAGGTGCCGCAGGCGTTATTGGTAGCCCTGCTTTTGCTTTTGCAGGCCAGACGTTCCCCGTGATGTCCATGCCCTTAGCTGTGCGCTGTTTTGCCTTTGTGCTTCCGCTGACGCATGCACTCAAGATTCAGTCGATGATGCTCTTGGGCGATGTCGGCATGGGCCCTGCATGGGATGTGCTGAAAATTCTTATCGGGATGGCTCTGTTCTGGAACCTTCTCGGTGCATTCCTCATGTTCATGCGGTGGAAGCAGTTCCAGCGTAGGGAAGTTGAGTACGAGGAAAAACAGCTGGCTGCATCGGAGGCGCGCACATGATCCGTCGCCTTTGGAAAGTGGCTTTTGCCGAATGGAAGTTGATGTACACGGACCCGGCCGCGGTGCTTTTGCTTGTGGTGGCGGGTGTCCTGTACGCCTTTTATTATCCGACGCCCTATATTCACCAGACCGTGACGAAGGTCCCTGTTGCCATCGTGGATATGGACAATACGGCGATGTCCCGCGACCTTATCCGCATGGCCTCGGCGGCGCAGCAAATCGAGGTGAAGGCTATTTATCCCGAAATGCTCCAGGCCGAAGAATCCATGTCCCGCGACGAAATCTACGGCTTCATGGTTATCCCGGAGAACATGGAAAAGGATATCCGTAACCGCAGACAGGTGTCGGTGAACATCTTTACGAATGGCGCCTACGTGATGTTGCATGGCGCTATAGGTACGGCGTTCTCCACATGCGCCCTGACGTTGGGTGCGACGAACAAGGTCAAACAGATTGCGATTTCCAAGAAGGTCCCGTCGGCGCAGGCCATTGCCATGCGCGACCCGTTCCCCATCAGCATCCAGACGTTGTTCAATAGCACGGGCGGTTATGCCAATTACGTGGTGCCCAGCGTGCTCGTGGTGATTTTGCAGCAGTCGCTCATTATCGGGATTTGCGTATTGGGCGGTTCCCGTGCGCATCGCCGTTTCCGCAAAAAGTTGCGCGACAGTACGGTCGAAAACGAGACCTTGCCTTACCGGTATTTTGGACGCTCGTTGGCTTACTTTATTCATTATTGCTCGTTTATTCTCTTCTATCATTGCATTATCTACAACCTCTTCGATTTCCCGAGACGCGGCGAGCTGTTCCCGATGGTCGTTTTCTCGGTCGTGTTCCTTGCGTCTACAATCAATCTGGGAATGGTCGTGTCGCAGGTGTTCTTGCGTCGCGAATCCAGCATGCAGTTGTTCCTGTATCTTTCCATCCCGATATTGTTCCTTGCAAACTTCAGCTGGCCCAGCTACCTGATTCCTTCTTGGATGGCTGCGGTTTCGTACATTCTGCCGAGTACGTTTGCCGTGCCGGCCTGGCTCTCGATTGAGCAGATGGGAGGCGATATATACGACGTGGCTCCCCGGCTGTACTTGCTTGCCGTGCAGGCTGTCGTGTACCTTGTGCTCGGGCTTTTGCTGACTCGTGCCCGCGACAAAGCGAAACTCGACATCGGCGATATGTGATTTGAGGGATTAGAGGCTAGAGAATAGAGGCTACCTTTGACCACTTAGTGCTTTAGCACTTATGTGGGCATGGCCACCTTTAGGTGGGTGAAAAGAATCACGCACTTCGTGCGTCAATAACAGACGGCAAAGCCGTGATATTTCTCCCTAGCCCCTAGCCCCTAGATCCTACTCCCTTTTTTTGTATATTATGTCCTGAGGTAGATATATGTACTTTGATCCTTTATACATGATGATTCTCCTGGTGACGCTGGCCCTGTCCGGTGGAGTCTCCATGCTTGTCAAGTCCCGTTTTGCTGCGGGCCAGAAAGTGAACATTTCCAGCGGCCTCACCGGTGCCGACGTGGCGAAGGCTATCCTCATGGATGCGGGTATTACCGACGTGCAGGTGCTTGTGCATCATGGGTTCCTCTCGGACCATTACAATCCGCTGAACAAAACGCTCAACCTCTCGAAAGAAGTTTATTACGGCCGTAACGCAAGTGCCGCGGGTGTCGCCGCGCACGAGGTGGGTCACGCTATCCAGCATGCGCAGGGCTACTTCCCGATGTGGTTGCGTTCCGCCATTGTCCCGGTTGCAAACATCGGTAGCAATCTCGGCCCGTGGCTCGTGATTATCGGTATTGTGTTGATGAGTGCCGGCCGTGCGCTGGGCTATTCCCTCGCATTGGTGGGTGTTATCCTCTTTGCCGCCGCGACGCTCTTTACGCTCGTGACCGTGCCGGTGGAATTCGATGCATCCTCCCGTGCCAAGAAGGCGCTTGCCCGTATGGACGTGGTTGCACAAGGCAAGGAGTACAATACGGTTTCTGGAGTGCTTTTTGCCGCAGGCCTCACTTACGTGGCCGCTGCGATATCTTCCATTCTGCAATTGCTCTACTGGGCGTACCGTGCTGGCCTTATTGGCGGGCGCAGGGACTAGGAGGCTTTATGGCTGTAAGGACGCTGACCGTAGAATGCCCCATGTGCAAGGGCGAACTCGTTGTCGATGCCGACACGGGCGAGGTGCTCTCTCACAAGGAATACAAGAAAGAAGTCAAGTCTTTTGACGAATTCCTCAAGAGCCAAAAGAACCGCGCTGCCGAGCTGGATGCGCTCTTTGCCGCGGGCAAGGAGAAGGACAAACAGCGTGCAGCCATCGCCGAAAAGAAATTCGAGGCCGCAAAGCAGAACAAGGACCTGAAGGATCCTCCGCCCACGATTAACTGGGATTGATTTCTTACGTTTCGTCTGCCGGTTGTTCTCCGGCATAATACGCCTGGGCCTTCTTGATGAAGGCCTCGATTTCTTCTTCCGTCATGGGCGTTTCTGCTGACGGTTCTTCGACGGCTTCGTCTACCGGTTCTGCGGGAGTTTCTTCCGGCGTTTCGGAAGGTGTTGCAGATTCGTCCGCAGCGGCGGTTGTCTCGGCGTTAGCTGTTTCGGCGGTTTGTTCAACAGGCGTTTCTGTTGGCTGTTCTGCTGCAGTGTCGGTGGTTGCTTGCTGTGCGGGGGCTGCTGCTCCCTGCTCGTCGTCATCGGCATCGCCGAACGGATTTTCCTGCACTTCCGAAATATCTTCGCGGCCTTCGAGCATGGCGGTGAGGTCGTCTTCGGTCACGTTCCTGCCACGCGAGGTCCACAGCACGGCTTCGCGCATCACGGCGGCAATATCGCCCACGTTGCCCTGCTGGCTGCGGGCGAGCGCCTGGCTGCGCAGGGCCTCCACAAGCCCCGGCTTGACTTCGGGATCCTTCGAGAAGAACACCGTCTCGCGGGCCATTTCTTCGGCGTAGTCGGGGTTGTTCTTTTTGCGGTAAATCCAGATGGGGCCGAAGAGTTCGCTTTGGCGGAACACGAGTTCGTCGGTCTTGATCATTTCGAGCATGGCCATGAAGGTCACGGCGGCCACGATGGGGTGGCTGTCGTTGTCGAGCAGGTCCTCGAAAAGGGCGCGCCCGTTGACGCTCAGGTAGTTGTTGATGGCCTGTTGGCGGTCCTGGATGGTCACGTAGTCCAGTTCGATATGGTGGATGGTCTCCGAAATCTTTGTCTTCAGGCTCTTTTGGTAAGCGCGGAAAAGCTGCCAGATGTTCGCGTCGGCAAGGGTGTCGTCTTCGTTCTGGGTCTTTTCGAGGCGCCCGCGGGAGAATGTGCCGAAGTTCTTGGATTCCATTTCTTGTAGGCCGCTGGCAACTTGTTTGTAACGCTGGTATTCCAGCATTTCCTTCATCAGCTGTTCGCGGTCTTCGTTGTAGGCTTCCACGAGTTCGGGGTCGCGTTCCTCGGCGGGCAGGAGTTCCTGCACCTTGAGGGCCATCAAGCGGCTCGCCATGCACAGGAAGTCGCCGGCTTTGGAAAGGTCCATGCCCGAGTAGGCTTCTACCCATTTCGCAAAGTCGTCTGCAATTTCGGCGATAGGAATTTTATCCAGTGCCATTTCTTTTTTCTGCACTAGATAGACGAGCAAATCCATCGGACCATTGAACGATCCAATGTTGACTTCGTAATCTTCCTGTTCTTCGATTTCGGTCATCCCTCGTGAAAGTTAGAAATATTTGGAAATCCCGATTGTTTTTGGGGAATCCTTTTTGCATATTTGGGAACGGGCCGTTTTTTTATAGGAGGACCCATTATGGCTATTGCGATGGAAGAGAATCCGAATCCGATGAAGTTTACGAAGGTGTTCAAGGTCGAACCCGAAATGATTGACGACAACCACCATTTCAACAATGTGTGGTCTGTGCAGTGGATTCAGGACATCGCCATCGCGCACTCCGATTCCGTGGGCGGAACCGAGCTCATGAAAAAGTTGGGAGCCGGCTGGATGATTCACGTGCAGCACGTGGAGTACAAGAATCAGGCTTTCCTTGGCGAAGAAATCCGCGGGACCACGTGGGTCGATGCCTACGGCAAGGTCGCTTGCGTGCGCAAGTGCAAATTCGAGCGCGTCTCGGACGGCAAGGTAATCTTCGAGTCAGAGACACAGTGGGTGCTGGTCGACATGGGCAGAGGAAGACCCATGGCCATTTCGGATGAGATGAAAGCGTTGTATAGGGAATAGAGAGGCTAGAGAATAGAGAGTAGAGGCTAGTGAAAAGAATCACGCACTTCGTGCGTCAATATAAGACGGCGAAGCCGTGAAATTTTTCCCTAGATCCTAACCTCTAGACCCTCACCCCTCTCATCACTCCACCGTCACGCTCTTCGCCAGGTTTCTCGGCTGGTCCACGTCGTTGCCGCGCAGTACGGCGATGTGGTAGGCGAGCAACTGCAGCGGGATGCAGGTGAGGATAGGCATGAGCATTGGGATGGTTTTGGGAACCTTGATGATGTGGTCTGCAATCTCGTCGAGCGGGTGGCAGTCCTCGGTCGTAATCGCGATGACACGGCCACCGCGGGCCTTGATTTCGCGGACGTTGCTGATAATCTTGTCGAAGAGCGCATCCTTGGGAGCGATGACCACGACGGGCATGTTCTCGTCGATAAGGGCGATGGGACCGTGCTTCATTTCGGCGGCGGGGTAGCCCTCCGCATGGATGTAGCTGATTTCCTTGAGCTTGAGCGCACCTTCCATCGCGACGGGGTAGTTGAAGTGCCTGCCCAGGTAGAGGAAGTTGTTCGCCTTGCTGTACTGTGCAGCGAGATCCTTGATCTTGTCCGAAAGCTTGAGTGTCTCTTCGGCGAGGAGGGGCAAATCCAGGAGCGACCTAGCGATGTCGGCGCCTGCTTCAAAGCTGAGGCGGCGCTGGCGGCCGAGCAGGAGCGCAATCATGGCAAGCACGGTAACCTGCGAAGTGAACGCCTTGGTGCTCGCAACGCCGATTTCGGGGCCGGCGTGTAGGTACACGCCACCATCGCTCGTGCGAGCGATGGTCGACCCGACGCCATTGCAGATGGCGAGGGCCGTGGCCCCCTTCTGCTGGGCTTCCTTGAGTGCCGCGAGCGTGTCGGCGGTTTCGCCAGACTGGCTGATGGCTAGTACGAGCGTCCCCGGTTTGATGATGGGGTTCCTGTAGCGGAATTCCGATGCGTATTCGACTTCTACCGGCACTCCTGCAAGGTCTTCGATCATGTATTCACCGACCATGCCGGCGTAGTAGCTGGTGCCGCAAGCCGTGATGATGATGCGGTTGATGTTCCTGAGCTCGTTGATGTTCGTGTCGAGCCCGGCGAGCTTGGCGTTCCCTTCTGCCACGAGCAATCGACCGCGCATGGTGTTGCGCAATACTTCGGGCTGCTCGAAAATTTCCTTGAGCATGAAATGCGGGAATCCGCCCTTCGCGACGGCATCGGCGTCGAAATCTACGTCCTTGACTTCGCGTTGGACTTCGTGGCTGTTCATGTTGACAATGGAATAGCAACCGTTCTTCACCTGCACGATGTCGTTGTCGTCGAGATACACCACCTTCTGCGTGTGGTTGATAATGGCCGAAACGTCACTTGCGAGGAAGAAGTCGCCTTCGTTCCCGATGCCGAGGATGAGCGGGGAGCCGCGGCGTGCGCCGATAAGCGTACCCGGTTCGTCGCTGGAGATGACGGCGAGGCCGAACGTCCCTTCGATTTTGGCGATGGCCTTGAGTACGGCGGTCTTGAGGTCGCCGGTGTAGAAACGTGCAATCAAGTGCGCCACAACTTCGGTATCGGTCTCGGACTGGAATTTGATCCCGTCGGAGATGAGCTTGGCCTTGAGGCTTGCGTAGTTCTCGATGATGCCGTTGTGGACAATGGAAATTTTGCCGTTGTAGCTCATGTGCGGGTGCGCGTTTTCGACGGTCGGAGCGCCGTGCGTGGCCCAGCGGGTGTGTGCGATGCCGATGGTGCCCTTTGGCGGGTTCACCTTGAGCTTGTCTTCAAGTTCCTTGATCTTGCCGGAAGCCTTTACTGTCTTGATGGTCCCGTTGTCAATAAGGGCGACACCCGAACTGTCGTAACCGCGATATTCCAGTTTCTTGAGCCCGCCGACGAGAATGGGCAGGGCTTCGTTTGTGCCAATATAGGCGACAATTCCGCACATAATAAATCCTTTAAAAGATAAATTCTGACATAATATACGAAAAGAATGTGTAAAAATCTTTTTTTCGTGCGCTAAATCACTGCCGTTTTGCTATTTTACTGATGTCAATTTTAAAAGAGGACTCTTTATGAAGACAAAAATGATTATTGCGGCTGGCGCCATTGCCATGCTTCTGACTGGCTGTGACCAGTTCTGCCAAGGCCCGAAGACCAAGACTTCCCTTGTTACCGAGAAGGAGAAGTACAGCTATGCTCTCGGTGCTCATTTCGGCAACCAGGCTCACTTCCAGCTCGTTACCCGCGACTCCATTGATTTGGACATTGACCTCTTCATCCAGGCGTTCAAGGAACGTTATATGGAAGATTCCGCTAAGTTCCTGATGAACGACTCCGTGATTTTCCAGACCCTGACCGACCTTTCCCAGGCTCGTCAGGCTGAAAAAGTGAAGAAGGATAGCATCGCTGCCGAAACAAACAAGGCTGCCGGCGAAGCCTTCCTCGCTGCGAACAAGACTGCCGAAGGCGTCGTGACGACTGCTAGCGGCCTCCAGTACAAGGTAATCACCGAAGGTACGGGTGCTACCCCTGCCGATGACCACATCGTGAAGGTCCACTACACCGGTACGCTCCTGGACGGCACCAAGTTCGACAGCTCTGTTGATCGTGGCGAACCGCTCGAGTTCCCGATCAACGCTGTGATTCCGGGCTGGACCGAAATGCTCAAGCTCATGAAGGTGGGCGAAAAGGTCACCGCATGGATTCCTAGCGACCTCGCTTACGGTCCGCACGGCCGTGGCTCCCAGATTCCGGGCAACAGCCTCCTCGTGTTCGAAATGGAACTCATCGACACGCACGCTGCCGACGCTCCTAAGGAAGAACCGAAGGTAGAGGCCAAGGCCGCCGCTCCGAAGGCTGCTCCGAAGCCCGCTGAAAAGCCGGCTGAAGCTCCGAAGACCGAAGCTGCTCCTGCCAATCCGTAAGTGGTCCGCCGGTCGCACCGGCTCCATAATCGTGTTTTGCCCTGGCTCTTTTGCCAGGGCTTTTTTTTTAATAGTTATCTTTAGTTCGCTTTGTTTATGGATAGGTTTTGATGTCCCTTTTTAGACTTTTTGTTCTTTTTGTTATTGTATCTCTTGTAGGTTGCCGCGAAGAGGCGAAAATTGCAGACCTGCAAGAAGAAGCCGCAATGCTCGAAAGCACGGCAGATTCACTCCGGCTCGAAATAGACAGGCTCCAGCAACTGCCGGGGAACTGGACTATCTTCAACGATACAGTCCGTGCGGGCGACGGCCTTTTCCAAGTGCTCTACCGCATGCAGATTAACCAGAAAGAACGCGGTAAGATTGTGCTCGGCATGCAAGATAGTGTGGAACTTTCCAAGATGCGCGTGGGCCATGTGTTCTTTGCGGCCTTGGATTCCAGCGGCAGCGTCCAGCGTTTCCGCTATGCACCGAACCCGGCGACTATCCACGTGATGAGCAAGGTGGACACGGGCTACGTGTACAGCCGTATCGAAAAGCCGGTGAAGGTCCGCCAGTCTGTCTATGAAGGCGTTATCGAAAAAGACGGTACCTTGAGCGGCATTCTGCACAAGGTGGGGATTCCTTCGCGCATGGTGGGTATTGTGGGTGGCGTGCTCCAGTGCAAGGTAGCCTTCAGGCAGGCTTGGCCGGGCGACCGTTTCCGCATTTTGCTCGAAGAGACATTCTATCAGGATTCTATCTGGATCGACGGCAAGGTCGTTTATGCCGAGTTCGAAGGCAGGACTGTCGGCCACCACGAGGCGTTCCGTTATTACGACGGCGACCCCAAGAGTACGTACAATGCGCATTATACCGAATCGGGCGAGGCGCTCATTTTTGATGGGCTGCGTTACCCGCTCGACCGCCTGCACATCACGAGTTCTTACGGCTCGCGCATCCATCCCATTACGGGCAAGCGCACGGTCCACCACGGCGTAGACTATGGTAGCCCTACAGGTTCGCCGGTCCATGCGGTTGCAGTCGGTGTGGTGACGGTTTCCGGTTTCGATCCGCTGAGCGGCAACAAGATTGCTATCAAGCACAGGGACAATTCGGTAAGCTGGTACATGCACCTGTCGTCGCGCGGAGTGGGCGTGGGCGCTCACGTGTCGGCGGGGCAGATTATCGGCCGCGTCGGCTCGACCGGGCGTAGCACGGGCCCGCACCTGCATTTCGGCTTCAAGAATGCGAAGGGTGCCTGGATAAACCCGCTCTCCAAAACGATGATTGCGACTCCGAAACTTGCGGGCGAGCGCCTTGCAAAACTCAAGGTGCAGGTCGGCGAAATTCGGAAACAGGTCGAACTTACGCTTGCCGCCCCTGCCGTAAGGGTAAACGACACGACGGACGTGATGGTCCGTATGCGCGACGTGACAAGCCGGAATTAATTCCGGCTTCCGTTACTTGTGATATCTCGGGAACTTCTTTACCTGGAACGCACCGAAGTGGTCGAGACGGTTGAAACTCTGGCGAACTCCGGTTGAGCGGGCGAGGGCGGGGAAGTGCCCAGACGGCGTGGTGCTATAACCGGCGGTCCTTACCAATGTCCCTTCTTCTGCAATTTCGAATGCGGCGTCTACGGCGTCTTTCAGCTTGATTCTGACGACGTCGGGTTCGATACCGAACGTGTGGTAAGATTCCCTGTTCTTGTCCATGAACTGTGAACTGGTGACGCCTGCGAAACCGCCAGCCTCTGTCGGGAAGTAATACTGCCCGATGCCCTTGCCGTAGCTGCGCGTACCGACGACCGGAGAGTTCTTTGCTGCGGCGACAGCGGAAATCATGAGTTCTGCGCAGCTTGCAGTGCCGCCGTTCTCGATGAACACGACATAGCGGTCTTGAGCCATGCCGCCCTCTGTTTTTTCGTAGTCGGTGGCGTACATGGCGGTGGTGTCAATTCTTTGTATGTAGTCGTACTTGGAGCTGTCGATTTCTGCAGAAATCGTATAGCCGAGGAGCGTGTTCTTGGGGAGGAATTCTGCCGCCATGGATTCGCAGTGGTCTACCGAGCCCCCTCCGTTGTCGGCGAGGTTGATGACGGTTGCCTTGGCCCCGGCCGTTTCTTCCAGCGCTGCCTTGAATTCGCCATAAGTTCCTTCTGTCGTGATGGTGGTGTCGGTGAACTCGGTAATCGTAATCATGGGGATGTCGCCCCTGTAATTGATGTACACCGTGGGGGCCTTCACTTGGCGTGCGGTGAGATCGAATGTGTCGATTTCTTGACCGCGTGAGACAACGAATGAGTAGATGTCACCATCTTTGCTGGTCATTTCCAGTCTCTCGACGCTTTCGCGGGTTGCCGATTTGCGGTCGATGCTGACGATGACGTCGCCTTCTTTGAGGCCTGCTTTTTTGGCAGGGCCGTCCGGATAGATGTTCGAGATGACGGCGTCGTCGGAGGGGCTGTGTTCGATGGTGTCTAGCCTGAATCCGAATCCGACTCCGTAGTCGGAGTAGTAGAGTGCGTCGGCAATTTCGTCGTAATAACTTGGGTCGTAATAGTTGGTGAAGGGGCAGCTCATCTGGCTGAACATGTAATAGATGTCGCTGTAAGGGAGCTTGGCGTAAGGAGTCCCTGCAGATTGCTGGAAGTAGTCGTTCCTGCCACCTAGTTCGTTTTTCATGTGAGCGTACAGGTAGAACAGGTCCAGCAGTTCGTAGGCCAATTCGAACTCTTGGAGTTCTATGGGCAACGCCTTGAAATCTTCATCGGACAAGGGGAGCTTCAGCCCTCTTTCTTTTGCGGCGTCGCGGATAGCATCTTCGAATGCGCCTTCGTCGTCTTCGCGGCTACTTGTAGACACAGGCATGCAAGCTGTCAAAAAGAATGAAAAAATAGATGCAAATAGTAAGAAAATCTTTGTCTTGTTCATAATACTTTGTCGCCTCAAATAAAACCCTTTTTTGGAAAAATAAGAAAAAAAAGGGGCTACTGAAAACAATTTGTTTGTTTTTTTGAAAATTTTGGTTTTAGGCTATGCGGGAGGGGACCCAGCTCAGAGTTGCGAAGGCCGCCCGGTCCCCTCCCTGCACCCTCCCCTTCCCTGGCCGACGCTTCTATTCTCTTTACGATAAATCAATTTCTCGATGACTGAATAAATATCCCGCATTCACTTAGGTAATGCTGGGCTGTTTATGCATTTTTAGTCGTTGGTAATTTCTGAATTGCCAAGAAAAAAAAGGGGCTACTGAAAACAATTTGTTTGTTTTTTTGAAAATTTTGGT
>NZ_CAMZCS010000043.1 GCF_947305105.1 uncultured Fibrobacter sp.
CCACGAAAGTGGTTTCGATACCGAATTCGCGGAGCGTGTGCTGCAGCAGGTTGAAAGTACCGCCGTAAACAGTGCGCTGGGCAACCACGTGATCGCCCTTGCGAGCGAGAGCCGTGATGGCATAAGTAATTGCAGCAGCGCCGGATGCGACAGCCAGGGCGGCAACGCCACCTTCGAGGGCAGCGATACGTTCTTCGAGCACACCCTGTGTAGAGTTGTTGATACGGCCATAAACGTTACCGCCAGCCTTCAGGGCGAAACGGTCAGCAGCATGCTGTGCATTATGGAACACGTAAGAAGAAGTCTGATAAATAGGAACTGCGCGAGAATCGGTTGCGGGGTCCGCCTGTTCCTGGCCAACGTGAATCTGGAGAGTTTCAAAGTGGAGCTTGTTCTGTGTCGTCATGATAAAAATTCCTTTTTAGGTTGCAGCGGGCAACCGGGTCTAAAGAGACCCGTGCTCGCGATATATGGTTTTTGAAGATATCCTTAGGCTTATTTTTCTAACCTGCAAAGCCTTAAGGACGAAAGACTTTCGGCTAGTTCGTTTTCAGAATGCCTCTCGGCATTCGACAGTCACTTATCATAGGCGCTCCTTCGAATGCTTAGGGTTCACAAACCATTTTGTTTTCCCTATCAATCTTGTAGGCAATAAGATAGAATAAGATTTCCCCCCTGTCAAGCCATAAACGCATACTATTTAACTATTGTTTGTTATAGGATTTGACTATAACCAATATTGTATGAAACGATTACAAATATTCAAAGTTGTAGTAGAGCTCTCAATATTTTTCAACGAAATACGGAGTATTTGAACATATTCCGAATTTTGTTGAAATTTTTGCTGTGAAAAGGTCGGGAACGACATCTTCGCCAAGAATTCGTGGTATTTCAGGAATGCGCTCGTCCGCGCCAACTACAAGAATGTGAGAAAGGGAATCCAGCAGGAACCAGAGAATCTTGAAAAGTTCTTCCGGAACCTGCTAATGGGCGAACATAACGAACTGAAAAATCGCTATTTGCATGTTGACTACAAGAAAGTCAAAGACAAAGCTGCGGTCGAAAAATCAAAAAATGTCACAGTAAAATATCACAGTAAAAAGTCACAGTAAAAATCAGTGAACGCCAGAAATAGATTCTAGACATTGTGAAAGAGAATCCGAATATTCTGCAAACGGAACTGGCAGAACGCTTTGGAGTCCGGCGAGAGACCATCCACCGCGATATGAAAAAGCTCGTGGATGCAGGCATTCTTTGCCGTTCCGATTCAGATAAAAAGTGCAACTGGAAGGTGGCGAAAGAAATATAAAAAAATTCCCCGCTCCGAAGAGCAGGGATTTTCGCTATGACAATTTGGCCCTAGATTCTATCGCCTCTTCGAGGCTCCAGAATGACAAACTGGCTTACTTCTTTTCGTAAATCTGGTCGAAGATGCCGCCGTTGGAGAAGTGCGTCTTTTGCGCCTTGTCCCAGCCGCCGAAGTGCTCGATAGAAATCAAGTTCACGTTCTGGTCGAATTCCTTGTACTGGTCGAGAATGGCCTTGTTGGAGGGGCGGTAATGGTTCTTCGCGGCAATGTGCTGGCCCTCGTCGCTGTAGAGGTAGTTCAGGTATTCGGTAGCGAGTTCGCGGGTGCCGCGCTTGTCGACCACCTTGTCCACGATGGCAACAGAGGGTTCCGCCAGAATGCTGATGCTCGGGATTACGATTTCGTAGTCGTTCGGGTAGTCCTTGAGCGCGAGGAAGGCTTCGTTTTCCCATGCGAGAAGCACGTCGCCCTGGCCGTTTTCGATAAAGGTTGTGGTAGAGCCGCGTGCACCGGAAGCGAGCACGAGCACGTTCTGGAACAGTTTCTTGACGAAGTCCTTGACCTTGGCTTCGTCGTTATTGTACTGCTTTTCGGCCCATGCCCAGGCGGCGAGGTAGTTCCAGCGCGCGCCACCGGAAGTTTTCGGGTTCGGCGTGATGATGCCAATACCCGGCTTCACGAGATCGCCCCAATCCTTGAGTCCCTTCGGGTTGCCCTTGCGGACCAGGAACACGATGGTGGATGTGTACGGGGAACTGTTCAGCGGGAATTCCTTGACCCATCCGTCTTCGATGAGGCCCGCGTCGCGCACGGCATTCAC
The DNA here is from genome assembly GCF_947305105.1 of uncultured Fibrobacter sp. NCBI lineage: Bacteria > Pseudomonadati > Fibrobacterota > Fibrobacteria > Fibrobacterales > Fibrobacteraceae > Fibrobacter > uncultured Fibrobacter sp. The sequence goes on from NZ_CAMZCS010000043.1 coordinate 2,130, forward strand.
GTCGAATTCAAGGGCGAGCGTCACCACGTCGGCTTCAAGACCGTTGGCCACTTCCAAGGCCTGCTTGCCGGAACCGCCGTGAGACTGCGTGATTTCCACTTCGCCGCCTGTCTTTTCTTTCCAGTGCTTCTTGAAGGCTTCGTTGTAGTTGGCGTAGAGTTCACGCGTCGGGTCGTAAGACACGTTGGTGAGCGTCTGCTTTTCGACCTTCTTGGCGGATGCCTCGCTCTTCTGCTCGTCAGAAGAAGAACATGCGCTAAAACCGATAGTTCCCGCAATCAGGAGGGTTGCCGCAATGGCGGACTTGACAAAATTCTGATTCATTCTTATACCTCGCTTGTTTATTGTTTTTGTTTGTTGTTTTTTTGTGCGCCGAAATATAGAACGCGTTTTTGCCACTGTCCAATACTTAATTCTTATGCGGTATTATCGGATTTTTCTATAGAGAGCCGAATTCGCGCCGGTCATTCAAAAAAGCGATAATTGGCGATTGGAAAAATGTATTTGAAACGCTCCCGGTGAGGTTTTATTTTTTATTATATGTCCGAAGTCAAAAAATTCCTTGCAAAAGATTTCTACAAGGTTGATCCCAAGAATTCGACCTTACTCGATGTCCGCGAGCCGAGCGAAGCCATCGTACGCCCTGTAAATGGTGCGTTGCAGGTTCCGTTCTTTGAACTGTCCAAGAAGATAGACGGCATCCCGAAAGACAAACCCGTTTACGTTTTCTGCTCCACGGGGGACCGCTCCGAAGAGGTTGCTGAAATCCTCGCCGACCGCGATTACGACGTGTACAATGTGGAAGGCGGGCTTGAAGCTGTCCCGAAAGTGCATTTCGTGGATGCCAAGGGCCTCAAGTGCCCGGGACCCATCGTGAAGGTGGACGAAGCAGTCAAAAGCGTGTCCGTCGGCGAAGAAGTCCAAGTGGAAGCGACCGAGAAGGCGTTCTTCTCGGATGTGGATGTCTGGTGCCAGCGTACCGGCAACGAACTAAAATCGCTCACCGAAAAAGACGGAGTCATTTACGCAACCATCGTAAAGCGCGACACGCCCCAATCTCTCAAAAAAAGGGATTTTGAGCACGGCAAGACCTTTGTCGTTTTTAGTGGCGATTTGGACAAGGCCATCGCTTCGTTCATCATGGCTAATGGTGCCGCTGCGATGGGCCGCCCGGTCACGATGTTTTTTACCTTCTGGGGAGTAAGCATTTTGCGCAGGCCCAAAAAGGTCCGCGTCAAGAAATCGTTCATCGGAAAAATGTTCGGGTTCATGATGCCCCGCGGCTCCAAGAAACTCGGGCTTTCGCGCATGAACTTTGGCGGTATCGGCGCAAAGATGATTCGAGCCGTGATGAAGCAGAACGGAGTCTCTTCGCTGGAAGAATTGATTGAAAGCGCAAGGCAGAAAGGTGTGAAATTTGTCGCGTGCCAGATGTCGATGGAACTGATGGGAATCACTGCAGAAGAGTTGATTGACGGCGTGGAACTCGGCGGCGTCGCGACAATGCTCGGCTCCACCGAAAAATCTGATTTGACATACTTTATTTAAGATTTAAAATTTCGAAAGCGAATCTTACGATAAGATATTGCGTTCAGCAGTGTAAGCCTTCAAGTATTCTTCCATTTCGCGGATATAGATGCGGCAAATGGTACTCAACATGAAGTTTTTCTTGACAATGTAACCGATTTCCATATTACGGTCGTTTTCACCGTTATCGTCCTTGAAGGGAACGGCAACATAATCGGATCCATTTATTTCTTCGCTGATAATTCCAGAACAAAGCGTGTAGCCGTTAAGCCCCACCATAAAATTCAGCATGGTAGCACGGTCATTCGCCTTGATCGTCTTGTGATATTCATTTGTACTCAATATTTCTTCGGCGAAATAGTAATTTCCGCTTTCGCCCTGTTCAAACGAAAGGCACGGGTACTGCGAAAGGTCTTCAAGAGTGACATACTGCTTGGATGCCAGGGGATTATTTTTCCACATGTAGGCATAAGCGTTGCAGACAATCAGCTTCTGAAAAACAAGATCGTTTTCCTTGAGTAGATAAGTAATGTATTTCCGGTTAAAATCACTCAGATAGATAATTCCGATTTCACTGCGAAGGCTTATCACATCATCGATGACTTCTTTAGTCTTTGTTTCACGGAGCGCAAAGTCGTAATCATCGATATTGTAGCTTTTGACCATATTCATAAAGGACTTGACAGCAAAGGAATAGTGTTGCGTCGAAACAGCGAATCTTTTCTTCTTCTGTTCTTCCTTGCCATAGCGCTTTACAACCGATTTGAAATGGTTTATGAGCTCATTTGCGCGAGCTACAAATTCCTCGCCTTCGGGCGTGAGCGTCACGCCGCGATTCGTGCGGTTGAAAATGATAATGCCAATTTCTTTTTCCAGATCCTGGATTGCCGTTGTCAGCGATGGCTGCGATATGAACAGCATCTCGGCAGCCTTGCTGAACGAGCCCGTATTGGCAATCCCGACGGCATAACGCAATTGCTGAAAAGTCAAAGTCTTTTTATAGTCCATGTAAAGCACCCCAATAGCGGGCAAAAAATATAGAACGCGTTTGTCGCTGCGTCTAATACAATTTTTTTAGGACTTTCTATAGATTTAGACTATACTTTCCCTTATTTTTAGGGCTCTTTGAGCAATCTTATTGCGATATAAGTTTATTTTAGCAATTGCGTCAGCAACCGGGAGACCGATATCGAACGCACGGACATTAAAGCGCGCCAAAGCCTGGATTGCCTGCGGGCCAATCTGCGAGCAAAGAACGTAATCCAGATCGGATAGATTCCTTGCTGCCGTAAGCATCGACAAATGTTCCATATCGCGCTGGCCACAAGTGCCGTCCCCGCACGTTCCGTCACAATGTTCCGGCTTTACGCGAACTTCGATCTTTTCAAATTTTCCGCTCGCATCATCGACTTCATAAATATCAAATGCGGCAGCATGCCCAAAGTGAACATTGACATTCACACCATCGTTTGTGGCTACTGCGATTTTATATTTAGCCATGAGAGAAGGTCTCCTTTACACGGATACGGTCCATGTAGATTTGCGCACCGATATCGTAAACGCCGGGAACGCCTACGGCATCGGCACGGCAGTGGGAGCAATGTTTGAAGACGTTAATAAATACGCCCGCTTCTTCCTGAGCGATTGCAAGCGCCTTTGCACTCGGGGCGGGCAAATCCTTGAATCCGTTTTGCGGAATGAGCGGAATGATATTGTAGATGATTGCACCGGCTTCGCGGACGGTGGCTGCAACGTCTTCGATGTGCTTGTCATTGATACCCGGGCAAAGCACGGTATTTACCTTCACGAGTGTCCCGCTGGCGGCAACCTTGCGGATACCTTCCAGTTGGTTGTGAATAAGGATTTTGGCCGCTTCGACACCTGTATAGGTCTTGCCGTGGTAAAAAATCCTAGCGTTGATCATCGCCTCGATTTCAGGATCCACGGCATTCACCGTGACGGTAAGGGTATCAATTCCAACTTCAATGACTTCATCCGCCCTGTCGTTGAGCAAGAGCCCGTTAGTACTCATGCAACGGATAAGGTTCGGGAATTCCTTCTTGACAAGGCGGAACGTGTCCAGCGCAAAAGGGGTCGCCAGCGTATCGCCCGGCCCCGCAATACCCACGGTAGTAAGTTCCGGTACGTATTCGAGTGCCTTGCGGATGTATCCGCAGGCTTCTTCAGGCTTGATAACCTTGCTCGTATTCCCGGGAACCTGCGCATCTTCGTTGATACGGCGGTCACAAAAACGGCATTCGATATTACATCCCGGAGCAACCGGCAAGTGAATGCGTCCTTTTCTGTTCTTGCACGCACCAAAGCATGGGTGTTCTCTAAAAACAGTTTCTTGATTTATTGCCATAGTCTCTGCTGAAAAATTGTTGAACATTTACCTAGCGTTCCGCAGCTTATCAGTTTTTTCTATGAAACAAGTGGGTTAGAATTTAAAAAGCCGAATAGCAAAATCCAAGACGAATCAGATGGCAAAAAAGACAAAAAAAACTTTTTTTGTGCTAGGTATAGATTGGAGCCAAATCCGACTATAGGGAGCATTTATGGCTGAGAGATTTTTTTGAAATTTTCTCAAAAAACACCCCCGAAAGATATTGGATATCAAAAAAGACAATTCTAAAATTTCGCCACCTAGCGTTTCTGTAGGCAACAAACAACCTAAGGAGACTTAAAATTATGGCAAAACGTTTACGTCAAATCGCTATTTACGGAAAGGGCGGCATCGGCAAATCGACTACGACCCAAAACTTGACTGCAGGCCTTGTCGAACAAGGTAAACACGTTCTTGTTGTCGGTTGCGACCCCAAAGCAGACTCTACCCGCCTTTTGCTCGGCGGCCTTCACCAAAAGACGGTGCTTGACACCATTCGTGACAACAAGACTGAAATTCAGCTTTCTGACCTCGAAAAAGTGGGCTTCAAGGGCGTTCGCTGCGTGGAATCCGGCGGCCCGGAACCAGGCGTGGGTTGCGCAGGTCGCGGCATCATCACCTCCATTAGCATGCTCGAACAGCTCGGCGCTTATACCGAAGACCTTGACTACGTTTTCTACGACGTGTTGGGCGACGTGGTGTGCGGTGGTTTTGCCATGCCGATTCGTGAAGGTAAGGCCAAGGAAATTTACATCGTCGCTTCCGGCGAAATGATGGCCCTTTATGCAGCAAACAACATCTGTAAGGGTATCGCGAAGTATGCCCAGCATGGCGAAGTGCGCTTGGGTGGCATCATTTGCAATAGCCGCAACGTGGACAACGAACTCGATTTGCTCCGTGCCTTTACCAAGGAACTCAACACGCAGCTGATTCAGTATGTACCGCGCAACAACATCGTGCAGCAGGCAGAAATTCGCAAGAAGACGGTGATTGAATTTGAACCGAAGTCCAGCCAGGCAAACGTCTACCGCGAACTCGCCAAGAACATCGACGAAAACGAAATGTTCACCGTTCCGACCCCGATGACGCAGGATCGCCTGGAACAGATCCTTATCGACTACGGCATGATGGAAAAAGACTACCAGATTTAGGAGAAATAAATCCTATGGCATCGACCAATATTAACCTTAACATGACCTCGGTCGAAAACCGCGAATATCGACTGGGTACGATTATCGGCTGGGACGGCAAGGCGAGCGACCTGATTAAGGAATCTGCCTATGACGAACGCAGCGCAAAAAAACATGGTGGCTGTGCAGGCAAGGGTAGCGGCTGTAAGCTTTGCGAGCTAGCGTCCCCGCTCAACCAAGAAACCATGTGCTCTAACGCTATTATCCAGTGCCAGGTAGGTAATTTGACGGACTGCGCCCTGATTGACCATTCTCCGATTGGCTGCAGTGGCGAAAACTCCAAATTCAACCTTTCTATGCATGTGGGCCTTAAGCGTCGCGGCAAGCCTTTGCAAAATACGTTGAACATCAGCACCAACCTTAAAGAACAGGACATGGTGTTCGGCGCTTCCGAAAAGCTTCGCCAAACGATTCGTGACGCGAAGGAACGCTTCAACCCCAAGGCGATTTTCATCGGCATGGCTTGCGCTACCGCTATTATCGGTGAAGACATCGATTCCATTGCCGAAGAAATGGAACCCGAAGTCGGCGTACCTATCATTCCGCTGCATTGCGAAGGTTTCCGCTCCAAGCACTGGTCTACTGGCTTTGACATTGCCTTCCATGGCGTTCTTCGCCAGATTGTGGAACGTCACCCGACCAAGAAGCAGAATGACTTGATTAACATCGTTGCCCTCTGGGGTTCGGACTATTTCTCCGAAATGCTCGCTCCGCTTGGGCTGCGCGTGAATTACCTTCTGGATACGGCATCCTTCGAAGAAATCCGCCAAGCTTCCGAAGCTGTCGCGACCGCTACCTTCTGCGATACGTTGGGCGGCTACATGGCTACGGCACTTGAAGAATCCTTCGGCGTTCCGCAAATTGACGCCCCGCAGCCTTACGGCATCAAGGGTACCGACGAATGGCTCCGCGCCATTGCAAAGGTTGTCGGCAAGGAAAAGGAAGTCGAAGAATACATCGAAAGCGAACACAAGCGTATCGCTCCGAAACTTGCCGAACTCCGCGAATTTTTCAAGGGCAAGAATGGCATCGTGATGACGGGTTCTGCTTATGCTCACGGCCTTATCAGCGTTCTTTCGGAGCTGGGAATTGGCCACGACGCAGCCCTCGTTTTCCATCACGACCCCATTTACGATGGTGCTGGAAAACATCAGGACACGTTGAAAGAGCTTGTGGAAACTTACGGCGACATTCCGCACTATACCGTAAGTAAGACCCGCGCCTTCCAGCTTCCGCAGCTTTTGAAGCGCGCCAAGACGGACTTCTTGCTCATTCGTCATCCGGGTCTTGCCTCTGTTGCGGGCCACCTCGGATTCCCGACCCTCACCATGGGCGACGAGCATATTCCGGTGGGCTACGAAGGTATTCTCCGCATTGGCGAAATGCTCAAGGGCGTTCTTTCGCGTACAAAGTTCAACCAGGTTCTCAAGCGTAATGTAAAGCTCCCGTATTCTGATTGGTGGCTCGCTCAGGACGATCCGTTCTACCTGACGCATCACCCGGAAACACTTAACGACCTTCCTGAACCGAGAAACCTCAAGTTCAGCAAAGATAAAGAACCCTATTCGGAAAACGCATAGTAAGGGAGATTTCGAAAATGTCAGAAGCACTTAAAACAAAGAAAAAAAGCAATTCTATTTCGGACCCCCGCTATTCTTGCGCAGTTGGCGCGTCTAATACGGTTGTCGGCATCAAGGGTGCCGTGCCTATTGCCAACTGCTCTCCGGGTTGCCAGCTCAAGCAAACTGCTTTCCTCACGTTCGAAAACGGTTTCCAGGGTAGCATTTACGCCGGTGCCGGCAACATGCCGAGCGCAAACTCCACCGAAAACGACATCGTGTTCGGCGGCATCAAGACTTTGGATCAGTTGATCAAATCGACGCTCAAGGTTTTCAACGGCGACCTCTATGTCGTTCTCACCGGTTGCGTGGGCGGCCTCATTGGTGACGACGTCTCGAGCCTGGTTAACGAATATCGCGATTTGGGTTACCCGATTGTCGCTGTTGATACCGCAGGTTTCAAGGGCAACAACCTTTTCGGTCACGAAGAAGTCGTGAATGCCATTGTCGACCAGTTCGTGGGCGATTACAAGGGCGAACGCAAGAAGGGCCTTATCAACCTCTGGTCCGAAGTTCCGTATTACAACCAGAACTGGCGCGGTGATTATCAGGAACTGGCCCGCATTCTTCGCGGCGCAGGTTTTGAAGTCAACGTGCTGTTTGGACCCGAAAATAATGGTGTCAAGGACTGGTTGCGCATTCCGGAAGCTCAGTTCAACCTGGTGGTTTCGCCTTGGGTTGGCGTTCGCAATGCCGAACACCTTCAAGAAAAATACGGTCAGCCGTTCCTTCACATTCCTGAAATTCCCATTGGTGCCGAAGCGACAAGCGAATTCATCCGTAAGGTTGTCGAATTTGCAGGAATCGACAAGGAACAGAGCGAAAAGTTCATTGAACAAGAAAATGGTATCTATTACTACTATCTGGAACACTTTTCTGAATTCTTCGCTGAATACTGGTACGGCATGCCGAGCGAATTCGCCATCACCGCTGATTCTGCCTACACGCTTGCCTACACCAAGTTCCTTGCCGACCAGATCGGACTTATTCCGCGCAAGGCAATTGTCAGCGACGATCCTCCGCAGAAATTCCGCGAGCAGATCGAAAAAGCCTTCCACAACATTAGCGAAGGCGTCGATGTCCAGGTGGAATTTGAGGAAGATGGCTACCTGATTGAAAAGTCAATCAAGGAAGTCGATTTCTCTTCTGGAAAGCCCTTGATTCTCGCTTCTTCGTGGGAAATCAATCTTGCCAACGACAAGGGAGCTTTGTTCTTCGAAGTTACTCCCCCTTCCAGCGAAACCTTGATTATCAATCGTAGTTTCGTCGGTTACAAGGGCGCGCTGAATCTGCTCGAAAAGATTTACAGCGCATCCGTTGGCGGAAAATAAACAAATAAGTCAAACAAAATAGAACGAGGATACCTATATGTGTAGCACTTGTACTTTGGCTCAGGGCATTTTCCAATAAGCATCTGCATTTGCTAGATGACATGTTGGGAAAGCCACGCACGAGCAATTCTCAGTAAATAAGCCAATGCCTTTTTAGGCATTCGGCATTTTCCCAAACGCTCGCAGAATTTTATTCTGCGTGGTAATCCAACAATTATAAAAAAAGGAGATTTTCAATGAATCTCACAAAAAATACCACAGCTAAAATCATTCTCGCCTCTGCAATCGCAGCATTCTCCGCAGAGTCCATTTCAGTCACCACGAAATCCGGCGTAACCGCAACTCTCTACGGTTTTGCATCTCTTAACGCCGCCTACGAAGACTCAAAAAGCAACAACGGCAACTTCGCCAACTTCGTTGCGGCTTCGGACATCACCAATGAAAACGACGGCGGTTGGCATCTGACCCCGAATCTGACCCGAATCGGCCTCAACCTTTCGAGCGGTGACGATTCGACATACCTCAAGGCAAACGGTAAGGTCGAAGTGGACTTCTACGGGGGTGGTTCCGCCAACAATCCCAATCCGCGCCTCCGTCACGGCTATGGCGAAGTTTCTTTCGGCAAGACTGGCTTCTCCATTTTGGGCGGTCAAACTTGGGACGTGATTTCTCCGTTGGTGACGCCGACGCTCAATGCCGGCGTTCTCAACAACTCCGGTGACGCGGGCCTTCGCAGGGCCCAGCTGAGACTCACCGAGAAAATCCCCGTTGCAGGAGGCTCCGTGGACATTGCAGCCGCCATTGTCCGCACCATCGGCGAAAACCAGCCGTACAACACGACTTCCGCCTCAGAAACCGGCACCGATGCTGACATTCCCACGTTCCAGGGACGCGTCGGCATAGCCGTTCCCCTGTGGGTAAAAGACAAGAAGTTCGGCCTAGGCGTTTCGGGCCATTACGGCAAGGAAGAAATCGACCTGAATGATACCGGTGATACCAAAGATATCCCCACATGGTCTGCGAATGTGGACTTGACCCTTCCCATTACCGGCACAATCGCCATTCTTGGCGAAGGATTCATCGGAGAAAACCTGGATACATACGCCGCAGGCATCGGACGCGGTTTTACAGCCAATGCCAACGATCCTGAAAGCGTAAAAAGCATCGAGGCCTACGGTGGATGGATTGCATTGCAGGCCAAGTTGATTCAAAAGCTGGCAATCAACGTGGGTTCTGGTATTGACAAACTGGACCGAGACGACATCGAAACCGTTGGCGGCCGCGAACAGAACATTTCCGTTTTCGCAAACGCGACCTACAACCTGACCGAAGCCTTCTCGCTCGGATTTGAATACCTTCACATCCAAACGGATTACCTGACTGCCGGCACCCAGAAAGTAAAGGAAGCCGACCTGAACCGTTATCAACTTTCCGCAACATACGGATTCTAATAAGGAGGTTTGACAATGAATCATAATCTTCATAAAAAGCATTCTCGGATTGCTTTGGCATTCCTTTTCACCTTCGCCTGTGCCGCATCTGCTTTTGCCGCAGACAAGATTTCCATCGGTTACCTCTCTTCTACGGGTCAGGGAAAATTCTTCATCGCTAAAGATGCCGGCATCTTCGAGAAGAACGGCCTTGACGTGACCTTGGTGGAATTTTCGAATTCCGGTGACGGCATCGCCGCAGTCCGCGCGGGCAAACTCGACGCCGGTGCATTCGGCTCTCTCGCTCCGCTCATCCACATTGCACAAGGCGCAGACATCCGCGTCATTGGCGGTATCATGGGTGGCGACCAGGCTGTCATCACCCGCAAGGAAAACGCTGGCTCCGTCAAGAAGTTGAGCGATCTCAAGGGCAAGAAAATCGCGACTATTCGCTTGGGTACTGCCGATGCAATCGTTCGTGGCGGCCTCAAGAAAGAAGGCATCGACTGGCACAAAGACGTGACCATCGTGGAACTCAAGAACCCGCCTGCAGTAATCGAAGCTGTAAAGAACGGCAGCGTGTACGCAGGCGTCACTTGGGGTCCGCATGACCTCCGTGCCGAAGAAGCGGGCCTTTCCGTGGTGCTTCGCAGTAAGGACATCAATCCGGGCCACATCTGCTGCCGCCTGATTGCCTCGCTCCGCAAGATTGACGGTCGCGAGGACGTTTACAAGCGCTTGGTCAAGTCGCTGATCGAAGCCGAGGAACTGGTGCAAAATGACCACAAGAAGAGTGTGGAAATTATTGCCAAGTGGATCAAGCTCGACACAGCCCTTGTCAACAAGGCGTTCTACAGCGGTCATGTCACGCAAGATACCGACCCGAACGTGAAGGGCGTCGAATTCTTCTGGGATTTCTTGAAGGATGCTGAATTCATCAAGTCCGACAAGAAGGTCGCTGAATATGTGCGTACCGACTTCTACCAGAAAGCCATCGCAGAACTCCGCAAGCAAAAGCCGAATTCCGAGTTCTACGCGAATGCTGAAAAAATATTCAAGTCCAGAAACTAGAGGTGAGACAACATGAGTCAAACGCAAAGTGGTTTTGAAACGACGAATCTCGGTTTTTCTTACGATGGCAAGGCCATCCTGAAAGACATCAACTTGAAAATAAATCAAGGTGAATTCGTGTGCCTGCTGGGCGAAAGCGGCAGCGGTAAAACCACCTTGCTGAATCTTTTCGCAGGCCTCACCAAGCCGGGCGAAGGCCATATTTATTGGAACGGAAAGGAAATCGAAAAACCTTCCGCCGAAAGGAGCGTCGTCTTCCAGGACTACTCCCTTTTTCCATGGCTCACCCTTCTCCAGAACGTCACGCTCGCCATCAAGAAGACTAAAAAAGTCAAGAGTGGCGATGCGAAACATTTGGCCGAAGAATACCTGAACTTGGTGGGACTTTCGAGAAGCCTCAACAAATATCCCTTTGAACTATCGGGCGGAATGCGCCAACGCGGAGCAATAGCAAGAGCCCTGAGCGTTGGTGCCGATGCCCTTTTATTAGATGAACCTTTTGGGGCGCTTGACCCCGTAAACCGAGCAAGCCTTCAGGACTTGGTCTTGGAACTTTGCCGTGGCGTAAAAGATCGACCAATTACAACGTTGTTTGTAACTCATGATATTCGTGAAGCCGTCTATTTGGGAAGTCGAATTGTCGTATTGGGATCGACACCAGGCCGTATCATTGCAGACATTCCTCTGGATTTCCCGGTAAGGAAAAATCGTAGTGATTGGTTCCGCGACGAAAAAGTTCAACAGACTATCGTTGCCATTGAAGATGCCTACCACAAAGATGTCCTTGAAAAACTCGGGCATATCGTACAGGGAGGTGCAAGCATATGAGAACTTTTAAAAAATATCTATCCAAGCTTTCAGGAATTCTTTTCCTCCTGTTTTTACTGGGAATCTGGGCTTTCATCAGTTGTGGCCCGGAATGGAGCAGCCAATACCTGTTTCCATCGCCCAAGGCGATAGCGAACGCCCTCTTTGATTCTCGTGAAGAACTCTTGCGAAGTGCAGGAGCGTCCCTCTTGAAACTTGTCCCCGCTTACCTAGTGGCGGCCATTGTCGGCATTTCCATCGGAATTCTTTCCGGGTCTGTTTCTTGGATAAGCAACATGCTGAAACCGATTTCCCGATTTGCAGCGCCGATTCCGCCCAACGTTTATATTCCCTACGCTATTGCGATTCTCCCGACCTTTTACCTGTCATCCACGTTTATCATTTTTATTGCTGCATTCTGGCCTATTTACTTGAATACGGCAGCCGGTGCCGCCGATATTCCCGAAAAATACAAACGCAACGCCGCTATTATTGGAATAGGTCGCTTTGAATACTTGTGGAGAATTGCCCTTGTAGCAAGCCTTCCGTCCATATTCTCAGGGCTTTCCGTAGGCATGGGACTTTCGTTCATCATGCTCACGGTCGCAGAACTCTTCGGCGAAAATACGGGGCTTGGGCACTTTGTGCAATTTTATGCGGACTATTCCGACTATCCCAACATGGTGGCAGGAATTCTTTGGACAGGAATTGTCGTGCTTGCGATTATGGAACTTTTTGAATTTGTAAAACGCAAACTCTTGTTCTGGACAAAGGCGAATTAGACATGATTAGCAAAACTGCGCTTTTGTGCGCTCTTGCCCGGGCCGTACACACCCACAGTAAATGCGAAAAGATTTTTGAAGACGAATTTGCGCTGGATTTTGTCGGTTTAAAGGAATACCGCCACGCCCGCAACCTCGCAAAGACGTTTCTCCCCGCGAAAAAGCCAGGCGTTAAAAATTATCTAACCAAGGATTTACTGAATCAGTATTTCCTACCGATTGTTCTTCCGCGTAATCGTTTTGCCGAAGATATTGTCGATACCAAGCAGAAAACAGGAGACGTGCAATATGTGCTCTTGGGTGCGGGCCTAGATTCTTTTGCGCTTAGGAACAAAAGCCAAAATGTAGATGTCTTTGAATTGGACCTTTATGAAACTCAGGTTTTCAAGATTGAGCGGATGCGGGAACTTTTCACCAAAAGGCGACCTAAAGTTCACTTTGTAGAAATTGATTTCAACAAAGACAGCATCATTGACAGATTGATGTATGCGGGATTTAATCCCAAAAAGCGCTCCGTCTTTTCGATTCTTGGAGTGTCCTACTACATTCCGATTGAAATTTTCTTCAAGACCATTTCGCAGATTTCCCAGATTGCAGCGACTAATAGCGTGGTGGTTTTCGATTACTACGAAAAAGAGCAGAACAGCGCGGACAGCACCACTAAAATCAGCCGCCTAAAGCAAATTGCCGCCGCATGTGGCGAACGAATGGCTGATGGTTACGACCCCGCACAAGTGATTGAACTGGCCAAAAAATCGGGCATCAAATATTGCCACGACCTTACCCCAAAAGATCTCGACGAAGCTTTTTTCAGGGATTCAGCAGAACTTTCCGCATTCGAAGGCGTTCACCTGATTTACTGCGGCTTATAGAAAAAATGTATTAGGAATAGTGTGCACAAGGTTCTATCTTTATTCAGTTAAACCTTGATTTGTGCAATGAAATATGATTTCGATACAGTAATTGATCGGCGGAATGCGGATTCTATAAAGTGGAATGTCGCCGAAAACGTGCTCCCCATGTGGGTGGCGGATATGGATTTCCGGACTGCCCCCGAAATTTTAGATGCGCTCAAAAGCCGCCTGAATCATGGTGTTTTCGGGTATGCGGATGTTCCCGACGCTTGGTACAATGCCTACATCAATTGGTGGAAAAAACGTCATGGCCTGAAAATGGAAAAGGAAAACTTGACGTTTTCTGCGGGCGTGATGCCTTCGATTCTCTCCGTAATCAAGCGGCTTGCCGCCCCGTGCGAAAACATCGTCATCCAATCTCCGGTCTACAACAACTTCTACAACTGCATCGAAAATAGCGGTTGCAACGTTGTTGAAAACCAGCTTTTGTACAAAGACGGGGCTTACTCCATCGATTTTACGGATCTGGAACAAAAGTTGTCGAACTCGCAGGCAAATGCGATGATTCTCTGCAATCCCCACAACCCGATTGGAAAAATCTGGAGTGCAGAAGATTTGGCAAAAATCGGCGAACTTGCCAAGAAGTACAATGTCACCGTCATTTCTGATGAAATCCATTGCGACATTACGGAGCCTGGGAAAAGTTATGTGCCGTTTGCAACGGCTTCCGAAACTTGCCGCGAAGTAAGCGTCACCTGTATTGCCCCGACAAAGACTTTCAACTTGGCGGGTCTCCATACATCGGCGGTGTATGTGCCGAATCCTGTTCTACGACGAAAAGTGAGGCATGCGCTCTATACGGATAAAATCGCCGCGCCCAATTCCTTTGCGACGGTGGCCACCGAGGCAGCCTTTAACCGCGGCGGAGAATGGCTTGAAAGCCTGCGCGAATACCTCTGGGAAAACCGGAAACTGGTTGAAGACTTTTTAGCGAAGGAACTCCCGGAAATCAAGGCCGTCAAGGGAGACGCCACTTACCTCGTGTGGCTCGACATTTCGGCCCTGCGCGAGTCGGGAAGGAATGTTGCCGCCTATTTAAGGCGCAAAACGGGACTATTCCTTATCGGGGGTGACGCCTACGGTACCGGTGGAGAACATTTCTTGCGGATGAATGTTGCATGCCCTAAAAGTGTGTGCCTAGAAGGGCTCAACCGGCTTAAACAAGGAATTACAGCGTTACTACAAGCGTGATTTTTACGCATCAGTGATGATGCGAATGGTCGTGCATGGAATGGTCTTGCTGCAAAAAATCCTGCTGAATATCGCCGTGTGAATGATGGTGAGAATGATTCATCTCGACGGATTGCTTTGCCGGCTGGTAGCCTGCTATGGACGGATCCACCATGCCAAAAATCATAGCAATGTGAGAAAGAACCAAGAATGCGGCCAGCAAAGAAATGCGGATGATGTGCCTTTTCTTCGGCTCCGAACGCTTAAAGAGCAACTTCAAGTTGAGCAGCGCCAGCAGAATCATCGGGATGCCCGCCAGCAGATACGAGAAGATGGCGACCGCATCGACCCATGTCCTGAATTCCCCATTGGACGCAAGCGGCAGGACTACAGCAGGGACGAGGTAAAGGATGATGCCGATAAATGCAATGCCTGCGAGAACGCCGCACATGCGGTTCACCTTTTTTGTCAATTCGGCCCTTTGCGAGAGGAGCGGAATCAACAGTTCCGTAATCGCGATGGTTTCTGCCAAGACGACAGGAATTGCCATGAACAGAATCAAGTTCCACGGCGAATTCTGCATCAACAAATCCATATAATGGGTGGAAGACATTATGCGCTCCTTGGTTTGTTTTTTCCTATATTTTTAGTAGGAAAGTAGCAAACGGCGACTTAAAAAACAACGCTTTGGCTTATAATAATTTTCTATAGGATAGATTTCTACTATGAATCGACACACCGCTCTTGCAATTTTGAACGCGCACGCAGATTCCTTGCCGAACTTGATTGAACAGGCTTACCAGTTGCGTACAAAGTACAAGGGAAACCGCGTCAGCATCCAGTTGCTCACCAATGTCCGCAGCGGAAACTGCACGCAGAACTGCGCCTATTGCGCCCAGTCGCGGGATTCCGAAGCGCCGATTGAAAAGTACCGCTATGTAGAAGACAAGAAACTTTACGGCGACAACGACCTCGTTGACGAAATGCATTTGGCGAGGCACTGCATCGGATTGAGTGGAATCCGCTTCGCTGACGATGACATCGAAAAGCTCGCCGAACGCATCCGCAAGATGAAAAAGAACGACACGCAAATTTGTTGTTCTATCGGGTTCCTGACCGAAAAGCAAGCGTTGATTCTTAAAGAGGCAGGACTCAACCGCATCAATCACAACTTGAATAGTAGCCGTCGTTTTTACCCGAACATCTGTACCACGCACACGTACCAGGAACGAATCGACAACCTGAAAATGCTCAAGGGTCTCGGTTTTGAGATTTGCTCCGGCGGCATCATCGGCATGGGAGAAACGCCCGAAGACGTGGTGGACATGCTTTTTGAGCTGCTTGAGATTAATCCGGATTCGGTGCCCATCAACTTCCTGCTGCCGGTAGAAGGTACGCGCCTTGCGGAGCGCGACATTTCAGTTCTCACGCCCGAATACTGCATCAAGGTGCTTTGCCTTGCGCGCCTGATGCTCCCGAAATCGGATATCCGCTGCGCCGCCGGCCGCGAAGTGTATTTCAAGGGGCACGAGAAGACGCTCTTCAAGGTAGCCGACTCTATTTTTGCGTCAGGCTACCTCACCGAAGGCGGCCAGAGCCTCGAAGAAACATTCCGCACCATCGAGGCGGCAGGCTTCACCTGGCAAGTGGAAAGCGAAGCCTCTCATTAGCATAAAAAAAGCCCCCCGGCGCGGATTACGCCAGGGGAAGGTTTTGGAGATGTAATTACTGGATGCTTGCGGTAAAGCGGGCAGCAATGGCAACATCAGAGAGTTCCTTTTCGCTGTAGGCGCTCAGCTGAATTTTGCTGTGCTTGCCGAATTTCTTGATGAGGCTCACCGTCCAGGCGAGTTCATCGGCATCGGCCTGAATCTCGTCGCGGTCGGCAACGTATTCAAGTTCCGCATACAGGCTGTTCAAGATGCCCGCAGTCGGGATTTCCACACCCACGAAGAACGGAACGTAGTCGGTACCCTGGGCGTATTCAGACTTGATGGCATTTGCTGCCGAGAGGTTTTCGCCGTCACCCGTGGTGATGTAGGCAACTTCGCCGTAGAGGCCGAGATTCTTCGCGAAATAGTAGCTTGCGCGGCCTGCAATGCGGTGCGAGACTTCTGCCGTGTGCTGGATAGGATCAAGGACGTTTCCACGGTAGGCGGCGCTGATTTTCGCATCGCCGAACTTGAGGGTTTCTTCAGCGCGGAGATAACCGGTATCGAACTTGTTGTCGTAAGTGCCGAGCAACAGGCTGAAACTAGAAATTCCCTTGTCAAAGCCGAAGCCGAGAGCGTCGTGCTGGTAATCGCGGGCAAGGAATCCGCGCTTGTTCAGGTGTACGTCCACGTAGGTACCGAAGTTACCGGCAACAGTCCAGTCGGTACGAAAGCGACCGAATTGCGCACTGAAATCGCCGAAACCAGTGTTCCATTTGTACTTGGCATAGTAGGTATCCGCACTAAACCTGTCTTGTGCAGATTTGGTTGCCTTGACATTTCCATTTTGATCTACAGTTACATCCGTCACGTTCTTGTTGCCAAAGGCCGGAGAGAAAATGCGCAGGTTGATTACCGCCTCGAAATCGCTGGAAGTGTACTTTCCGCCAATGTTTGCACGCAAGAAGGAATTGTCGAGCGTGTTGTCGGCATCGTTATCGTAAACGGCCTTGATGGCCTGTGCCTGCACGTTGCCGGTGAGTTTGAAAGCGGGTTCTTCTGCCTTGGGGGCTTCCTGGGCAAAGACGTTTGAAGCGAAAAGGGAAGTCGTAATGACCGCAGCGGCGGCGAGCTTTGCAAAATTCTGGTTCATTCTTGTACCTCTCTTGTTTGGTGTTCTTGTTGTGTTTTGTTTTTTGTGCGCACAAATATAGAAGGCGTTTTTTACCATGTCCAATACTTTAATTTTATGCGGAGTTATCGGTTTTTGCTATACAAAAAATCCCCGCCTTCGCGGGGATGACTATTAGAAAGACAACTGTGACAACTATTGGAATGACAACGGTGTGCGTCAGTTGTTACTTTATCACAACTTTTCTGTATGTGTCAAAAACTGTCCACTTCTTGAAAAATTCTTCGCGGCCAATTTCACCCGCTTCGGCGTATTCGCGAAGCAAGCGAGATACGTCTTCATCGGAGTTGACCTTGATTTCAAAGCCTCGTCCATTGATGACGGGAACATTTCCGTAGCGGTATTCGGCTACCGGGGAAATTGCCACGATGCGCTTACCGCGCACCTTGACGGCGATATTGTCTCGCAAAATGATGATATCAAAATCATCGGGGTAGTGGTAGCTTTCGCCTGTGGTGGGAATTTCGTCGTCAACCGTGTAGTGTTGCTTTACAGGTTGCTGTTTTACGACAGAGAGCGTTGCTGTATCGTAGAAAAATTCTTCAAAAATTTCTCCTCGACCATGGCGCTCGCCTTGCACAAAGGCTGCCTTTTCGTTGGATTGAAGTTGCTTTTCGTAGAGCCCTTCAACAACGCCGCAAGCGGCTGTTGCATGCGTTACGATGTCAATGAGAATGAGCTCGCCAAGCGTTTTGTGCTTTTCAAAAAGATCAACGACAATGGCTTCGGCGAAAACAAGTTCGCAGACGGCAATCCCGTTTTTGGAAATGCTTTCTGTTTCTAAGTGTGCGCCTGTGTTCACGTCAATGGCATAGTCGATTTTCGTGAGTGTTCCAGGAATAATCTTTGTCCCGATTTTGACGAGGTAGTCTTTGCCTAGCGAAAGCGGCTCGTCATCCATCCACAAAAGTGACGCCTTGATTTTCTTGTAGCTACCGATGCTTGCATCTCTAGCGAGCACGCAACCTCTCGATACGTCAACTTCACGGTCTAGCGTAATCGTGACCGGTTCGCCAGCGTGGGCTTCTTCGACATTCCTGTTTGTGTAGAGAATGCTTTTGACGGATGCTTTCTCGTAACTCGGGAGGGATTTGATGACGTCTCCGACTCGAACTGTTCCTGATTCAATTTGTCCTTGGAAACCGCGGAATGTGCGGTCGGGGCGGCTCACGCGCTGCACGGGCATGTAAAATCCCTTTTCTAGTGCAGAGCTTGATGTATCGACATTTTCAAGGTATTCAAGTAATGCAGGACCTTGATACCATGCAATGTTTTTCGATTTGATGGTAACGTTGTCGCCTTCTGTTGCCGAAAGCGGAATAACTTGTATGTTGCTCAGGGAATGAGTCTGTGCAAGTTCTGCGATTTGTACCTTGATTTTGTTGAATACATCTTCGCTGTAGCCCACAAGATCCATCTTGTTCACGGCAAAGACAAAGTGGCGAATACCCATCAGCCTGCAAATGCGGGCGTGTCTACGCGTCTGTACGAGAACGCCTTGCGATGCATCTACGAGAATCACGGAGAGGTCCGCAAACGAGGCGCCCACCGCCATGTTGCGGGTGTATTCCTCGTGCCCCGGGGTGTCCGCCACAATAAAGCTGCGGCGATCCGTCGTGAAATAGCGATACGCCACATCGATGGTAATACCCTGTTCGCGTTCGGCCATCAGGCCATCGAGCAAAAGGGAATAGTCGATTTTTCCGTTGCGGCTACCCACCTTGCTATCGAGCTCCAGCGCCTTTTCCTGGTCAGCATAAAGCAACTTGGAATCGTAAAGGATATGCCCGATGAGCGTCGACTTTCCGTCGTCCACACTGCCGCATGTAATAAACTTCAACAAGCCTTTCATTAGAAATATCCCTCCCTCTTGCGGCGTTCCATGCTGCCCGCGGCTTCGTTGTCAATCACACGGGAAGTGCGTTCCGAAGATACAGCGCTTAGGGTTTCATCAATGATTTCGTCAAGCGTTGTCGCTGTCGATTCGATGCCGCCCGTGAGCGGGTAGCAGCCCAACGTGCGAAAACGCACCGACTTGATTTCGGGTGTTTCGCCTTCGTGCAAAGGAAAGCGTTCATCATCGACCATGATGATGTTGCCATCGCGTACTACGACTGGGCGCGGGGCTGCAAAGTACAGCGGGACAATATCAATCTTTTCGCGTTTGATGTACTGCCAGATGTCTTTTTCGGTCCAGTTGGAAATCGGGAAAACGCGGATGCTTTCGCCCTTGTTAATCTTGGTGTTGTAAAGTTTCCACATTTCGGGGCGCTGGTTTTTCGGATCCCAGGCGTGTGCGGAATTGCGGAACGAGAAAATACGTTCCTTTGCGCGGGACTTTTCTTCGTCGCGCCTGCCGCCACCAAATGCCGCGGTAAAACCATACTTGTTCAAAGCCTGTTTCAAGGCCTGCGTCTTCATGATGTCGGTATATGCAGAACCATGGTCAAACGGGTTGATGCCGCGACTTACGCCATCCTGGTTGATGTATTCCAGCATCTCGATGCCGAGCTTTTGCGCCGTGCGGTCGCGAAACTCAATCATCTCGCGGAACTTCCACGTGGTGTTCACGTGCAAGAACGGGAAAGGCGGCTTTTCGGGGTAAAAGGCCTTCATGGCCAAATGTAGCATGACTGAACTGTCCTTGCCGATAGAGTAGAGCATCACCGGCTTTTCGCATTCAGCTGCGACTTCGCGGATGATGTAGATGGCTTCGGCTTCCAGCTCGTCGAGGTGTGAAAATTCGCTCAATTTAAATCTCCATTAAGATTCCGGGCCAAGCCCGGAATGACGAATGTTGTGAATTCTTTTAATACTTATTTGATTCCTTGGGGTCGATATCGATAGTCTTGACGCTTCCGTCATTCAGTTCAAAAATCCAGCGCACGATATCGTTCTTTTCTCCCTTAACTTTTTCGGTGTGCACCTTGCTGCCCTTGCCACCAATGTCTTCACCGAGGAAGAATCGGATGGCATGAACCGGGCATTCCTTGATGCACGAGGTGCAACCCCAGCAGTCCTTGGGGTATTTGATAAACGCTTTCTTGTTCTCGTTTATCTTGATTAACGTGCCGGGGCAAACGTCGTGGCAGCGCCCGCATCCGATGCACTTGCCTTGATCAATGATGATGCTCATAGTTCCTTTGCCCTTCTGCGGTGAGTTCACGCAAGATGATTTTAATTTGTCCGTTTTCGAGACGGGAATTCACATATTTGCGGAAACGTTCGTTGTCTTTTTCGGGATAGTCGGTGTTTTCGGCAAAACTGTGCCAACGCGTTTCGTGGCGGGCAGCCAGGTGCGCAATCACGCTCTTGCAAACCGTGAGGCGTTCCTTGAGCTCGTAGATGTACATGACTTCTTGCAAGTCGTCTGCATGCAGGTCGCCCACACGGGCCTCGATTTTCTCGATTTCCCTGCGGGCAATTGCTAGCTGATTTTCGCTATAACGATAGCCCGTCTTGATGCCGCCTGCATAAGCGTCCATAGCCGCTTGCATTGCTTCTTCAAGACTTTCAGCGGTGTCCGCGCCGTTCTTGTTATTGAGGAACTTCTCGATTTCTGCGATGTGGTTTTCAATCTCGCCCTCCTTAATGGTTGCTTCGGCATGCTCAGCAACCTTAAATTGCACGTCAGGTCCCTGAGCTGGTTGATGAGTTTGTCGAATCAGCCGAAGGGCCGACAAACTCTCTATATACTCCACCGCGCTCTTTGCCGCAATCTCACCTTCGGCAAGCGCGCCCGTCACATACTTTTGCGGGGCACCACCGGCAACATCGCCCGCGGCATAGAGACCTTCAATAGTCGTCGCGCGCTTGGTATCCACCCAGTAACCGCTTGCGGTGTGGCCGCCCACGATGTAGGGTTCCGTACCTTCGATTTCCACAT
The DNA here is from genome assembly GCF_947305105.1 of uncultured Fibrobacter sp. Classification (NCBI taxonomy): domain Bacteria; kingdom Pseudomonadati; phylum Fibrobacterota; class Fibrobacteria; order Fibrobacterales; family Fibrobacteraceae; genus Fibrobacter; species uncultured Fibrobacter sp. The sequence continues at coordinate 23,087 of NZ_CAMZCS010000043.1, forward strand.
TCGCCTTCGACGGCGTGTCGTTTTCAATCCAGCGAATCGTCTGCGATGGAGCCATATTCAGGTAAGCCTTCAGGAGCGATTCTTCCTGTTCGGGCGTAATACCGACGGTGCGCAGGTAGCACGGCCCGCGGCCTTCCAGATTTTCGGCCACCGTGCCGTACACGCGTTCGGAGGTAGAAATCCCGTACTTGGTCTCGTAAACTTCTCCGAGCGCATTCACCTGCTTGGCGCCCACGCCCTGCGCAAGCGTTCCCGTCGGGGCAATCGTGTCCTTGCAACGGAGCGCTATAAACCGCATTTCGAACGTGGTCATCTCGGCACCATGACGGATGCCCATCGCGTAACCCGCACCCGTATTGAACGGCGGGTACCACATCTTGTGCCGTGAAAATCCAGGATTGTTCGGGCGGTAAAGCCCAGCCGCACCGCCCGTCGCGACAATCACCGCGCGCGCCTCGATGGCGTAAAAAGTATCGTTCTCTATCCCGAAACCGAACGCGCCGTCAATCCTGTTGTCGTGAACGGAAAAATCGAAAATGTTCACGTGGTTCAACACCTGAACGTTCGGGGCCTTCGCGACTGCCGCCGCCAAAATCGGCTTGATGTTCTCGCCGTTGATTTTGATGTTGCGGTTCCCGCGCGTCACATACTTGCCGTCCTTATCCTTCAAGATGACCAGGCCCAGCTTTTCCAGGTGCGCCGTGACTTCGTTAAACCTCTCCGAAATGGAATAGAGCAAATCCTCGCGCACGATTCCGGCGGCGTCCTTCTTCGCGTATTCCACGTAATCCCTGGGCGTGCGGCCTTCGGTAATGTAGGCGTTCAGCGCGTTTACGCCAGCGGCAAGACAACCGCTCCGCTTGATGTTCGCCTTTTCGACGACTAGAATTTTGAGGCCAGCGCCTTTATTTCCCGCGGCATTTGACGTGGCAGTAATCGCGGCATAACAGCCGGCCGTCCCGCCGCCTATAATCAACAAATCCGTTTTAAGCCGTTCTATCTTCACAGCATCTCCGTACAACTTTAGGTGCTGCCAAATATAGAACGCGATTTTCACCCCGTCCAATACAATGTTTTTATGCGAAGTTATCGAATTTTTCTATAATGCGCGCTTTTGGGGACAAAAAAAAGATGTTTTTTGTTCTAGGGGCATATAAGATTACTTTCCATTGCAGTTTTATACGCCCTTCAAAGCACAAAACTTACTTCAGAAAGCGACATCCTCAATAACGGGACATATAAAAGCATAGTTTTCATCACATTTATACGCCCCATCAGGAGCAAAATCATCTTAAATCAAGTTACTTTGTCTGTATTTTACACAAACGGGGCATATAAAAAAAACAAATTTCGCTTTCTTATACGCCCCGCCACACAAAAAAGAGAATTCTAGACCTCTTTCCACAGCAAAAACACAAAAAAAGCCCGCCGAATGTTCGACGGACTCTTGAAAATGTTCATTACAGCCAGTTATACACTTCTTTCCGAAAGCTTGGATAAGCGAGTATAGCGAGGCCGCTATCTCCCGCTAAGTAAGCGAGCGAGACAAGGCGCGAGTCCCCGTAGCACCACTCTTTATCCCGCTAAGTGGAACCGAGCAAGACAAAGAACGATTTGGCGTAGCGTACTAAAACGTACGTGAGCCAAATCGTGATGCCGTATTGCGAAGGTTACACGACGCGGGTCATGCCGGACATGCGTTCACGCAGCCAAGCTCCAACTTCTTCCACCGGATGCTGACGGATGTTCTTGTTCACCTTGATCAGTTCTTCGT